>CALILB010000173.1 GCA_938016625.1 uncultured bacterium
CCACCTGGTGCCGGCCCTGTGCCAGGCTCTGGGAATCGAGGCCCACGTACACCACGAAGTCGTGGGCATCGACAAGGCCGCGGTCAAGGCAAAGATCCGCGAGCTCAAGGTCCAGCGCAATGCCGCGATCGAGGCCCACGATCACAAGCAGCTCAAGGTGATCCGGCGGCGGATCCACCACTTGAAGCGCAAGATGCACAAGGCGACCGTCTAGCTAGCGTCGCCACAGCATGAGGCGGACAGCCGTCATTCTCCTGTCTCTGCCGTTGCTTGTCGTTTCGGTGAGCGTCGGCGATGAGCAGGGCGCCTTCCGCGAAGTCTCCTTCGAGACCGCCGACGGCGGCCGCATCTTTGGCAATCTCTACAACCGGGGCGACCACGCTGTCGTCCTCGCCCACGGCGCGGTCTTCGACAAGGAGAGCTGGCAGCCCTTCTCCCAGGTGTTGGCGGAGAACGGTCTGACGGTTCTGTCTATCGACTTCCGCGGCTATGGCAAGTCGGTGGCGGGCTCCCGAACCAAGGCTCTCAAGGAAGACGTCCTGGCCGCGATCCGCTATCTGCGCGAGGGTGGGTCCGAAACCGTCTCGGTCGTCGGCGGCAGCATGGGAGGCACAGTCGCCGCCCACGCGGCCATGGATGCCGAGCCCGGAGAGATCGACCAGCTTGTCCTGTTGGCGCCCGGGCCGCTGGAGAAGGCCGCGCTGATCAAAGCCAATCATGTCCTGTTTGTGGTCGCCAAAGGGGACCGGCTACTGCCGGCGGTCGAGCAGAGCTACACCAAGACCCCCAACCCCAAACGGCTCGAGATTCTGGAGGGGGACGCCCACGCCCAGCACATCTTCAAGACCGACCAGGGCGCCCGGCTGACCGAGATCCTGCTCGCCGACCTGACCGACCGGCCCGCTCCCGACCAGCCATGAAGCTCACATTCGAGCCCATCACCCCGGACCGTTGGGCCGACTTCACCGAGCGCGCGCGCCGCTCCTCCACCCGCCCCATCATGCGTCGCGATCTCTAGCCCACCCTACCCTTTTGGGTGTTGCGGCGGGCCGAATTCGCTGTCAGCTTGGTAGTCAAAGGAGGGATCTCGCCCCATGACCACTGCAAGATTTCCGATCTTGGTCGTCGTGCTGTCGAACTGTCTTCTGCTTGCCGGAGCCTTGGCACCGGCCGCTTTTGCTCAGCGCGACGATGTCGTCATCGTCGTCCGTGAAGAGCCGGCGATCAGTCCCTGGATCCTGCCGCGCCCGGTGTCCGACGAGGACTACTACGACAACGGCCACCCCGACCCGCTCAAGGTCGAGCTCGGCAAAGTCCTGTTCTACGACAAGCTTCTGAGCGGCAACCGCAACATTTCCTGTGCCACCTGTCATCACGGTCTGACCGATACCGGCGACGGACTCTCACTACCGGTCGGAGAAGGGGGCAAGGGTCTCGGTATGACCCGGGTCACAGGCGTTGCGTCGGCCGGCGGCATCCACGAGCGTGTGCCCCGCAACGCACCCCCGGTTTTCAACCTGGGCGCCAAAGAGTTCGAGCGCATGTTCCACGACGGGCGCGCGGAGGTCGATCCGAGCCAGCCCTCGGGCTTTCGCTCCCCCGCCGGTGATCTGCTACCCACCGATCCACCGCTCGACAATATCCTCGCCGTCCAGGCCATGTTTCCGGTGACCTCACCCGCCGAGATGGCGGGCCTGGACACCGACATCGGCCAGGCCGCCGTGGCCGGAGACGTGGTCGAGGTCTGGCGGCTGCTGGCCGAGCGGCTGCGGGCCGAGGAGAACAACTACGTCGACCTCTTTATCGCTGCTTTCGACGACGTCTACGCGGCAGGGGATATCGAGTTTGTCCACGCCGCCAACGCCATCGCCGCCTTCGAGGCCTTTGCCTGGCGTGCCGACAACAGCCCCTTCGACCGCTTTCTGCGCGGTGACAAGACCGCACTGAGTCTGCGCGCCCAGCGCGGAATGCGGCTTTTCTACGGCGCTGCCGGCTGTTCCGAGTGCCATGCCGGCCCCTTCCAGACCGACCAGGGCTTTCACTGTATGGCCATGCCCCAGATCGGCCCCGGCAAGGGGGACGGAGCCAGCGGTCACGAGGACTTCGGTCGCGAGCGGGTCACCGGGGAGGAAGCGGACCGCTTCTGCTTTCGCACCCCCACTCTGCGCAACGTGGCGTTGACCGGCCCCTGGGGCCACACCGGTGCCTACAACACCCTCCAGGCCATCGTCGGGCACATGCTGGACCCGGTGGAGTCGCTGGTCACCTACGACCAGAGCCAGGCGGTGCTTCCTTCCCGTGAGGATCTGGACGCCATCGACTTCATGGTCCAGAACGACCCCGATCTGGTGACCGACATCGCCGTCACTTGCGAGGGTGAGGCCGTGTCGCTGCGGCAGCGGCAGTTCGACAACCTGATGGAGTTCATCCACGCACTCACCGATCCCTGGGCCATCGATCTACGCGACGACGTCCCGGAATCGGTGCCCAGCGGCTTGGTGGTCGCGGACTAGGAGCTAGGAGCTCTCGGCCTTTTGTAGAAACTCATCCATCACCGCCTGGCGTATCAGCGACAGGGGGAGGATGCCCTGCGCCAGGATGAAGTCGTGGAACTTTCGGGCGTTGAAGTCATCGCCGAGGATGCGCTCCACATCGGCCCGCAGCTCCATCAGACGACTGTAGCCAAAGAAATAAGAAGTCGCCTGGCCCGGTTGATCGAAGATGTAGCGCTGGACCTCCTGCAGCGCCATCGCTTCGGAGAAAACCACCTCTTCCTGCAGGATCCGCAGTGCCTCCTCACGGGTCACCTCACCGCTCTGTAGACCCGGATCGAGGAACGCCCGCGCCGCACGCAGCAGCCTCATCTGTAGCGAGATGAGCTGGCCTTCGAGCGGCATATAGGGCTTCATGATCGCTTCGGTGTAGAGGCCCCAGCCCTCGGCGTTGGCGCTGTTGATGGCAAACAGAGCCCGGGCCGTGGACACCCCCAGCTCGACCACGCTGGCGAACTGCATCTCGTGTCCCGGCCGGCCTTCGTGGACAGTCAGGGTCCAGGAGGCGGCTTCGAAGGTGAAGTCGTCGCTCTTGAGCTCTCCTTCGGCCGTGATCATCTCCAGCGGCACCACAAACTCCCCCCGCTCCCCGGTGTTACCCAGCATGCGGGGAGGGTTCATGTGCGGCGCCGGAAGCGCCGCGGTCTCGGCCTCGCTGGCCAGCCGGATGATGAGGTCACGCTCGGGCAGGGTC
>CALILB010000174.1 GCA_938016625.1 uncultured bacterium
GTTGCGACAGAGGATGAGGTGGAAGAGTCCGGAGGGGGATTCCCGCCGGATGTCCTGGCGGGCCAGATGGACATTCAGGAGGTACTGGGATCCGACACGCCATTCACCCGCAGGCTCCCGGTTGAAGCTGTCATCAAGCCACCCCTCCGGCAGCTCCCGCAGGCAGGACTCGGGGTAGACGGCCTGTCGCGCCCGCTCGAGCTGGTGGTCGTCGGTGTCGGTGCCGATGAGCTCGAGCTCCAGGGTCGAGACGACCTCGGGCACCGCCCGACGCCAGACTAGGGCGATCGAGTAGAGCTCCTCGCCGGCGCCACAGCCGGCGCTCCAGACGCGAAGACAATCCTCGCCACGGCTCCGGGCGCGCTCTGCCAGGGCCGGCAGAACGGTCCCGCCGAGTGCTTGAAAGACACCGCGATCACGACAGAAACGAGAGATGGTGACCCGGCAGAGCGAGTCGAGACGGCTCCACTCCTCGGGGTGGCTGTCGAGATGGCGACGGTAGGCCGCGAGATCGGCCAGCTCCAGCTCCCGCATCCGGCGCGCGATCCGCCGGCAGACCTGACGGCGGACCTTTCGAAAGCCGGACCAGCGAAACCCCATCTGCGGCAGGGCCCACTGGAGAAAGCTCACACAGTCCGAGTCGTGCATGGGATCCAAACGTCCGACAGGACTACTGTACGGGCAAAGGGCTCGAGGTGCGAGCGGCAACCGGTATGTGTATCCTGGGACCGCGGCCGGAGCGCGATACCCGTGGGGGATCCGGCCGGTGACCAGGGAGGTAGAGAACGTGACAACCGGTTCAGTGCAAGAACCTCGACGAGCGCTTTTGGCAGGTGCTACCGGCCTCGTCGGTGCGGAGCTGCTGTGGCTGCTGTCGGCGTCGAACGAGTACCAGCGGGTCCACCTGGTGCAACGACGACCCCTGGCTCTTGATCACCCGAAGGTCACGGAGCACCTGGTGAGCTTCGACGATCTCGCGAGCCTCGCAGTCGAAGAGCGAATCACGGACGCCTTTTGTGCCCTGGGGACGACGATCGCCAAGGCCGGCAGCGTCGAGCAGCTGCAAAAGGTAGACCGGGACTACGTCAGGGGCTTTGGTGCGGTGGCCAAAAAGGCTGGGGCCGCGCGTCTGTCGGTGGTGAGCGCCCTCGGGGCCGACCCGAGGTCGATCAACTACTACAACCGCACAAAGGGCGAGATGGAAGCGCTGCTGGCGGAGCTGGGCCTCCCGAGTCTGCGTATCTTCCGGCCGTCGTTGCTCCTGGGAGCACGCGAGGAGAGACGTCCCAAGGAGATCGTCGCCGGGCTGGTGCTCAGAGTGCTGTCACCGGTGATGGTCGGGCCGCTCGGGCGGTACCGCGGGGTGGCCGCGGCGCAGGTGGCGCGGGCGATGTACCTGACCAGCCTCGATGACTTTTCGGGCGTGCGGATCTTCGAGTCCGACGAGATCCAGAATTACTGACCGCGCCTTGGCCCTTACACGGTTGCTGGCGGCGCCTCGGGGATATCGGGTCGACGGGCGATGTCGTCGGGTTTTTCGACCACCGCTGCCGGCGGTGTTGGCCGGCGCAATCTGAGGTAGTCGGCGACCAGATCGCGCCGCAGCAGCTGGATGGCCTTTGCCGGATCGACCCCCTTGGGACAGACCCGCGAGCACTCGCCGGCGAAGTGACACCGCCAGGGTCCCTGTGGACCCCGCAGGGCCAGCTTCCGGATGTCGAACCCGTCGTCGCGGGTGTCGGTGTTGTAGCGCTGGGCTTGAGCCAGCGGCATCGGACCCGAGTAGACCGGGTCGGTGGCGACGGTGGGGCAGGCGGCGATACAGGACGCGCACTTGATGCAATAGGAGAACTGGAGATAGCGCTCCATTTCCGCCGAGGATTGATAGTACTCCGCGGTCGGTTTCTCCAGTTCCTCCCGATCAGGGCGCAGAATGAAGGGCGAAAGAGCCTGGTGGTGGTCGAACATCGGCCCCAGATCGGGCACCAGGTCGCGCAGGATGTCGAAGTTGGGCAGCGGTGCCACCTCGACGGTACTCGAGCCGAGCTCCGAGATCTGGGTGTTGCACGAGAGCCGTGGCAGGCCGTTGATAAACATCCCGCACGAGCCACAGATGCCCATGCGGCAGGAGGACCTCCAGACAAGCGAGGGGTCGACTCCCTCCTTGATCACCCAGAGCCCATCGAGCACGGTCAGGCCCGAGGTGTAGGGAATGGTGTACTCCTGCCAGCGAGGATTCGAGCTTCCCTCCGGCTCGAAGCGGAGGACCCGGTAGAGGACTGTTTTGGGTTTGGAATCAGCGGTCATGATAGATCCCTTTCAGACCAGCACACCACCCAGCGCCACCTGATGTGCTTTCCAGGCGGCCCAGGTTCCCAGCACGAATAGCGCCACACCGGTGATGATCAGAAGCCAACTGATGGCCGTTTTGAGACCGGGTCCGGGAGCCAGTTCGAGGAGTATGTTTCGCAGACCATAGAGCCCGTGAAACAGCGCGACCCCCAGCAGCAGAACATAGGTCACCGAAAAGAACAGGGTCTGTCCCCGGGCCACCACGTTGGCCCAGTCGATGGGATGACCACCCGACGGGTTGAAGATACCCAGCGCCGCGTCGAGGTGCATGATGGCCATGTGAAGGCCGAGGAGCACCAGGATCACCAGGCCCGCCGCCAGATGCCAGGTCCAGAGTTTTTGATCTTGCATGTCGAGTCTCCTCCGAGCCCTAGTGCCAGACAAAGAAGTCCAACCCGCCGACGACGATGAGCAGGGCCACCAGGATCATGGCCACGACCACGATCGGACGTTGCTCGTCCAGAGCCGTCCGGTAGGGGTAGATCGGCTCGATGGGCTTGCCGACACCAAAGCCGACCTCAGCCAGAGCCAGGCGCAGGCCGTTGATGGCATGGAAGGCAAAGGCCACAAAGACCAGGTATTCGCCGATCACGAACAGCGGACCGCTGACCCTCGCCATGCTCTCCTCCCAGGCGCCCTGGCCCAGGGCGCGCGAAGACGTCAGGATGATGTGCATGGCGAAATAGAGCAACAGTCCGAGACCGGTGATGCGGTGAAGACTGTAGAGATACCGGTCCGGCCCCCAACGACCGCCGAAGAGCCAACCGCGCATTCCGAGTCGATTGGGGTGACCTCTCGATTCGAGCATGGTGAGACCTCCGCTCAGTATTTGCGTTCCACCGGTTTCCAGGTGGTGATGGTCACCGGTTTGTCATCCAGCTTTGGACCTGTTTCCGTGTGCCAGGCGAGGGTGTGGCGGAGCCAGTCGTCGTCATCGCGCTGGGTGAAGTCGCGGCGGGCGTGGGCACCGCGGGATTCCTCTCGAGCCAGGGCGCCCGCTACCGTTACCTCCGCCAGATCGAGCAGATTCTCGAGCTCGAAGGCGTGGAAGAGATTCGAGTTGTAGGCGCGGCTCTTGTCCCGCACCGGCGCCCGCTCGGCCCGTCCCTTGATTTCACGCACCGTGTCCAGTGCCGTGGAGAGCCCTTCGCCGGTCCGGTAGACCGCGACATGCCGGTCCATGATGCTGCGCAGCTCACGCCGCAGGTCGTAGAGGTTTTCATCTCCCTGCCGGCCCAGAAGCGTCTCCACATGCCCGCGAACAGCGTTCGTGGTGCCCGGGGACAACTCAGCGGGTGCCGGTAGAGCCTCGAGCGCCTCGCAGATCTTGCCGCCGGCGATGGCGCCCCAGACCAGGCATTCGGCGGTGGAGTTCGAGCCCAGTCGATTGGCGCCGTGGAGCGAGACGCAGGCCGCCTCACCGGCCACCCAGATGCCCGGGATGCGAGTGGCGCCGTCGATGTCGGTCTCGATGCCCCCCATCGAGTAGTGGGCTACCGGACGGATGGGGATCGATTCCTCGACCGGATCGATACCCACGAACTTCATACAGACCTCGCGGATGAGCGGCAGCCGGGTGTTGATGCGGTCGGCCCCGAGGTGGGTCAGGTCGAGATGAAGATAGTCCAGACCATCGGGCCCTTCGAAACCGCGGCCCTCCTCGAGTTCGGTCATCTCGGCTCTGGAGATCACATCGCGGGGTCCCAACTCCATCTTCTCCGGCGCGTAGCGCTCCAAAAACCTCTCGCCCTGGGCGTTCTTCAGGTGGCCTCCCTCACCGCGGCAACCCTCCGTGATCAGGATGCCCGAGGGGACCAGACCGGTGGGGTGGAACTGGAGAAACTCCATGTCCTCCAGCGGCAGCCCGGCCCGGTAGGCCATGGCCAGTCCGTCGCCGGTGACGGTGTGGGAGTAGGTGGTGAAGCCGTAGAGCGTACCGGCTCCACCCGAGGCGATGAGCAGGGCCTTGCTCTGGAGCGTGACGGGATCGCCGCTGGGGGCGTGGATGCCGGCCAGACCCGCAAACCGACCCTCCTCCAGCAACAGGTCGGTTATGAACAGCTCGTCATAGCGGGTGAAGTTC
>CALILB010000175.1 GCA_938016625.1 uncultured bacterium
GTTTGACCATGAGCTCTATGTGGGTCGGTCTGAGAATTCGAGTCTTCAAGTTCTTAATCGCGACGCTGGTACTGGTGAGCGCCGGCACGATCTCCGCGCGAGCCCAGACCGGTCTCGAGCGTCTCGAGGTCGTCCTTTGGCCGGAGTACGACCGACCGGCCGTGCTGGTGATGCTCCGTGGCTATCTGCCGTTGGACGCGCTACTGCCGACCACGGTGGTCCTGCCCATGCCGGCAACCAGCACTCCGCACGCAGTAGCCAAACGCGACCCCACTGTCGGCAACCTGCTCATGGCTGCGCACACGGTGGAGACCGACGGTGCCTGGTCGCGTGTTCGCATCGTTACCGACATGCTCGAGGTCCGGCTCGAGTACTACGCCGATCTGTCGACCGTCGAGGCGCAGCGGAACATCCTCTTCGAATGGCCGGGTGGCGTCGAGGCAGGGCAGATCATCTACGAGATCATGCAGCCTCCCAACGCCACCGATATCGTGGTCACACCACCCGGCCTGCAGAGAATCGGCGAAGACGGGCTCACCTACCATATCGGCGATCTGGGCCCGCTCTCGGCCACCGAGGCCTTCTCCATCGCTGTCAGCTACACCAAGACCACGCCGGTGCTGACCGCCGAGGCGTTCAGACCACCGACGCCGGCGCCTCAGATGTCCCAGCCACCGCCTCAGCCCACGACCTCCGAGTCGTCCTCGACGGAGACCCAGACTCCTGCCGGCGCCAACACCCTGCTCGTAGTTCTGGTGGTCGTGTTGGCCGCCGCCCTAGTCGGCACCTGGGTGTTCTTCGGCTCCAGAAAAGCGGACGGCCAGGGCGCCGACGACTAGGCAGGGATCTTCGCGCCGGCCCATGCGTACCTCCTCGCCATCGGCCTCCGGTGAGCTCCTTCCGAGCCCCCAGCCGGCTGCGTAAAATCACCCTATCGAGACCCAAAGTAGCGGAACAGTTCGCAGCTCACCGGCCACCGGGACCGCTATAGTCCAACTATGACCGCGCCCGAGGAAGCGAAACCTCGAAACGGCAAGAGCCCCCGCTCTCGCCTCCGTCGCTTCTTCGCTCCCCGTGCTCGCACCTGGGGTCTCGCCATTCCGATCCACCTGGTGGCCTTCACCCTCTTCTATCTGGCCACCGACCGGCTGCTCCAGTCGGAGGTTATGCAGACCGCCACCGTGGCGGCCCGGGAGCAGCTCGCCCAGGCCGCCGAAGAGCTCGAGGTCGTGGCCAGGGCCCACACCGGGGACGCCAAAGGCGGGCACCTCTTCGAGGCCCTGCTCCAAAGCCACGGCGATATCGATTTCCGGCTCTTCATCATGGGTGGCGGTGTCATTGGCCTGGACAAGCCGCTGACGGAACAGGAGCACCTCGAGATGGTGGACTTTCTGGCGGGCGGTCAGGACCAGCGATTCTGGCGCAGTGAGGAAGAGGGAAAGACCCGCATGCGCGGCCTGATGACGGTGGTCGCCAACCAGAACTGCATCCCCTGTCACAAACCGGGAGAGACCCTGGCGGTGGCCTCCATGACCAAGGATCTCACCGCTCAGATCCAGAGCGTGCGGGCTCACTCGCGACGGAATCTGGCAATTCTCATCACTCTTTGGGCAGTCGTTCTGGGCGGCACTCAGTTGTTGGTCCGGCGCTCGATCAATCGTTCTGCTGACCGCCTCGAGGCCGACCTCGCCGCCGCTCAAGCGGGCGATTCCAGCCCCACCGATACCGGTCCCTTGGTGCTCGATCCGGCCTCGGCCCGGCTCCACCAGTCGCTGCGCGACTTCCTGCAGCGACAACGCGAGCGCGACGCCGAAGTGGCCACCCGTCTCGAGCACACCGACAGGCTGGCCTCCCTCGGACGCCTCGCGGCCGGTCTCGCTCACGAGATCAAGAACCCACTGGCCGGAATCCAGGGAGCCCTCGAGATTCTGCGCGAAGATCTCCCGGATCAGGACTCCTCCAAGCTCTGCGACGAGATGCTGGCCGAGCTCGGGCGGGTCAATCAGACTCTCCAATCGCTACTGGCATCGGCCCGGCCGAGACCGGCACAGCTCTCGGAGACCGATGTCACCCAGCTCCTAGAGGATTTGCGCCGACTCGCCGAGCCGGGTCTGCGCCGCCGCAACATAAACCTCGATATCGACATCGCCGCAGACGTGCCCCAGGCCCACCTGGATGCCGCAAAAATGCGACAGGTTCTGCTCAATCTGGTCAACAACGCCGCCGACGCCATCGACGGGGGCGGCAACATCACGCTGCGGGCCGGTACCTTTCCCGACCGTCAGGATCTGATTCTGGCCGTCCAGGACGACGGCCCCGGCATCGCGGAGGAGAACCAGGCCAAGATCTTCGAGCCCTTCTTCACCACCAAGTTCACCGGCACCGGTCTCGGTCTCGCCATTGCCAGGAGCCTCGTGGAGCAACATGGCGGCAGCCTCGAGCTCGAAACCACACCGGGGGTGGGGACGACCTTTTTTATCTTTCTGCCGACCATCGCCAATGTTCAACCACCGCCAACCGATATGATCTCGTCCGAGTA
>CALILB010000176.1 GCA_938016625.1 uncultured bacterium
CCAGCTTCACCCGGGCTGAGTGCCGATCCCCGGTCAGCCCATCGATGATCTCGACTCCGCGCTCCTCGAGTAAACGCAAGGTCTCGCCCCTCGCCAGCAGCGTCACATCCTGGCCGCTCTTCTCGAGCCGAAGGGCCAGCCACCGCCCGATCGGCCCAGCACCAAAGATCAGCGTTTTCATCGTCCGACCCCCTTCCAACAAGAAGGACGACTAAGACCATGTTAGAGCCGATGGCTTGGACTCTTCACCACCCAAACGGGCAGTATCTCGTCTCCGTTGATGTGCGCGGATTGACCGGCACCTGGACTGTCAACCTTGTTCGTACTTCGCCAACAACGCCTCGAAACGTGGATCCTCCTGCAACGGATCCCACCGTGGATCCATCCTCAGGAAGGGCGCTGAAAGGTACGACGGATTGGCGAGCAGATACTCGAGTCGCTCGAGTGCCGCTTCGGTGTCGCCCAGGATGGTGTAGATGTGGGCGAGGTCGATGACGTAGGGCAGATAGTAGAAGCCGTCTTTCGAACGCGGCAACAGCTCGCACGCCAGTTGGCCCTCACGGACGGCCTCCTCGTCGCGCCCCAGGTTGGCGTAGACGATCCCCAGCGCGCTGTGGACCCTCGGATCCTCCGGCGAGGTCTTGGCTTCCTGCTCGAGCAGCCGTCGTGCCGTCTCGTACCCAACCGTCGCCTTGGTGTCCTCGCCGAGGCGTTCGTAGACATAAGCGGCGAGCAGAGCATTGGGACGTAGCCACATCTTGGTGCGGATCCAACCCTCGTCCGTCGACTCGAGCCGGCCGAGAGCGGCCTCGTAACGGTCCTCGTACATCTCCTGCCAGTACAAGCTCCAGCGGGCCCAGTTGGTGGTCGAGTTCGGCAAGGCCTCGAGAACCGGACGTGTCTCACCGGCGTCGCCATGCCAACCCCACAGCGACAGGGCTTTGTAGAAATAAGACCAGAAGGCGTCGGGTGACAGGTTGATCGCCTCGTCGGCCGCCGCGACAGCCTCCGGGTAGCGGCGCAGCGAATTCAGCGCCCACGAAATATAGGTGGTGAGATTCGCGTCACGGGGACTGAGCTCGAAACCCCGCTGAAAAGCCTCGAGCGCCTCCTCCCATTGATCCTGGACGATATAGAGCTCGCCCATCGCCTTGAGGACTTCAGCACTGCCCGCGAGGCCCTCGGCCGCCCGCTCGAGCTCTGCCAGGGCTCCTTCGACGTCACGGTGCGCCCAGAGCCTGTAGTACCCGAGATCGAGCGCCACGCGGGGGTCATCGGGCGCCAATTCGACAGCGGTCTCGGCCGCTCGGGTCGCCGCCTCGAGCCGCTCGGGAGTGAGGTCGTGGCGGAAGTAGCGGACGAGGGCGTGTCCTCGAGCGATCTCCGCGTGGGCGAGCGCGAACCCGGGGTCGAGCTCCACTGCCCGCTCGAAGGCCTGCATCGAGCGCTCCCAATTTTCGTATGTGAAGTGCGGCCGGTTGGCCCAGTAGCGCCCGCGTAGGTACGCCTGGTAGGCCTCGAGGTTGTCGGTCGGCCGGGTATCGAGCGCACCCATCTCACCCCCGGCGAGCGTGATGCCGAGCTCGGTGGTGACCTCGCGGGCAATCTCCACCTGGATCTCGAAGACGTCGTCGAGCACCCGGTCGTAGGTCTGCACCCACAGGTGGGTGTCGGAGTCCGCACTGATGAGCTGCGGCGTGATGCGGATCCGGCTGCCACCCCCCTCCACGCCGGCCCACCGAACCGTTCCCTCGAGCACGTAGCCCACGTTGAGCTCACCGGCGATCTCGGGGATCGACTTCTCGGTCTGCTCGTATTGTCGCGCACTGGTCCGGGAGATCACCTGGATGCCGCTCACCGAAGCCAGACGGGCGGTGATCTCCTCGGTCATGCCCTCGGCGAAGAAGGCCTCCTCCGCCTTGCCGAGGTTTTCGAAAGGCAGAACGACAATCCGGATCGGCGGCTCGTCTCCAGGTTCACCGACTCCACGTTCGAACAGCGCCTCCGGCCGCAGGACCAGCAACAGAAATATGACGGCGGCGATCACAATCGCGAGCACGTGCGGCCAGCGTTTGGCGATCGCGGCCTGGGCCCCGACAGGCGGTGCCGTAGCCGCGGTGTCGATCGCCCCGAGCGTCAACGCCAAATCATGCGCCGAGTTGAAGCGGTCCTGCGGTCGTTTCTCGAGGCATTTGGACACCACTCCCGCCAGCGTCGCCGGCACGCCTGGCGCGGCCGAGGTCATCGCCTCCGGGTCCTCCTTGAGGATCGCCGCCGCGGTCTCGATACTGGTCGTGCCGCCAAACGGCCGCCGACCGGTCAACATCTCGTACAGGACTATCCCGAGGGCGAAGATGTCCGAGCGGTGGTCGGCCGGCTGTCCCTGCACCTGCTCCGGCGCCATGTAAGGAAGGGTGCCGAGCAGATGCCCGGGAGCGGTGTCTAGGAACTCGGTGGGCGACTCGGTCGTCAGCTCCGCCTCGGGCAGCCTCAGCTTGGCGAGACCGAAATCGAGGATCTTGATGCGGCCGTCTTTGGTGAGAAAGACGTTCTCCGGTTTGAGGTCGCGGTGGGCGATCCCTTTGTCGTGGGCCGCCGCCAGGCCGTCGGCGATCGACCTCGCGTACTCCACCGCCTTGCCGGTCGTTATGTTGCCCTTCGAGATCAATTCGCGCAACGACTCCCCTTCGAGCAGCTCCATGACGAGGAGGTGCACGGTCCTCGCGGAGACGGGCTCGACACCCGCCCCTTCGTCGGTCTCACCGATTTCGAAGCTTTCGAAGCCATGGACGGTCGCGATATTGGGGTGGTTGAGGGCCGCCAACGCCTTCGCCTCCCGCTCGAACCGCTGCAAACGGTCCGCATCGGAGGCCAACTCCTCGGGTAATACCTTGATCGCCACCTCCCGCTCGAGCCGCTCGTCGTGCGCCCGGTAGACCTCCCCCATCCCGCCCTCGCCGATCTTCTCGACTATGCGGTAGTGGCCGAGGGTGCGACCGATCAGGCCTGACATCGATTGTGGATCCCCAGATTTATAGTAGCGCATCGCCGATCGGCTCCTAAGCCGCTGAGTATTGGTTGACAGCTCCTTCGATAGTGTAATACACTGTCTTACATGAGCGGAACACTCACCATCCGACTGCCACCCGACCTCGCCAAAAAGCTCGATGAGGTCTGCCGCCGCTCCGGTCGCACCCGCAGCGATGTGGCTCGCGAAGCCCTACGGCGCCAGCTCGCCCTCGAAAGCTTCGAGCAGCTCCGCCAGCGGGTCATGCCCTTCGCCGAGGCTCGCGGCTACCTCACCGACGAAGATGTCTTCCGCGACATCTCGTGAGAGTCTTCCTCGACACCAACGTCCTCGTCAGCGCCTTCGCCACCCGCGGGCTATGCGCCGATCTCCTACGCGAGATCCTGGCCCGTCACCAGCTGCTGGTCGGCGAGGTCGTCCTCGCCGAGCTCGAAAGAGCCCTCACCCGGAAACTGGAAGTTCCCGCACCGATTGTCCAGGAGATCCTCGCCTCACTTCGTGAGCACGAAGTCGTCCCTCGACCGCACACGTCCGGCGACTACGGGCTCGAGGATCCCGATGACGCCTGGATCGTCGCCTCGGCCGAATCCGGCAAAGCCGATCTCCTGGTCACCGGGGACAACGATCTCCTCGCGGCGGGCGACCGCGTCGACCTCCCCATCCTCGCCCCCCGCGCCTTCTGGAACCTGCTGAGGAAGAGCTGAGCTCGGCCCGGGCCTACTTGCCCTGGTCGTAGACGCGCCACATGTCGGCGTCGTCGAAGATCTTCTCGGACGGGTCCGGATGCATCGCATCCAGCTCCGAGTCCCGGTAGAACTCCCGCTCACCAAAGACCTCCTCGAAATAGTCGTGCTGGACCATGGCGCTCATGATCTCGTTGGTGCCGGTCCAGATCTGCGCCAGCCTGACGTCGCGCACCATCCGCTCGATCGGGTAGACATCGGTGTAGCCGATGCCGCCGGTGACCTGCATGGCGAGGTTGACCACCTCCCAGGCCGCCGTGGTGACGAACTTCTTGGTCTCGGAGACGATTCGGCGCACGTTGGGCGCATTGACGTCGACGGCCCGCGCCGCCTGGTAGACCATGGCGCGGCAGGCGTCGAGCTGGGTGATCGCCTCGGCGATCATGAAGGAGACCCCCTGGAACTTGCGGATCGGGCGCCCGAACTGGATCCGCCGGTCGGCGTACCTCATCGCCACCGCGAGCGCGGCGTTCATGATTCCCATGCATGGCGCGGCGCTGGTCAACCGCTCCGGGATCATCATGCGATGGAAGACCTCGGCGCCCCCGTGGAGCCGACCGACGAGGTTCTCCTTAGGGACCGGGACGTCGCGAAAGACGATCCGCCCCGTGCCGCCGCCCCGCGACCCCATCAGCCCGTAGAGGTACTTGACCTCGACCGCGTCGCTCCGATCGACCAGCAGGGCCGAGATGCGCTCCTGGGAAGGCGCGTCCTCCTCGAGGTTGGTGCGGGCGTAGACCAGAAAGAAGTCCGCCCCCTCGGCCCCCACCACAAAGCGCTTCATCCCCCGCAGCTGGAAGTGATCCCCCATGTCGCGGGCGGTGCTCGCGGCGCCGAAGAAGTCGGATCCGCCCCGCGGCTCGGTCAGCGCCTCGGCCGCCACCTTCTCACCCGCGAGCATCGGCGCGAGATACCTCTGCTTCTGCTCTGCGGTGCCAAAACAGTGGAGCGCCTCGCCGACGATCGAGGGCATGACAAAGGCACAGCCCGCCGCCATCCCGAGGCAGCCGATCTCGCCCTGGACCGCCGAGTCCCCGACCCAGGAGAGCCCCTGGCCGCCGTACTCCTTTGGGAACCGTAGTCCGAGCAGACCGTGCCGGGCGTAGCTCTCATAAAGCTCGCGCGGAAAGCGGACCTCCTCCCGGTCCATGGCCTGCAAGTACTCGGGCTCCACCTGCTCCTTGGCGAACTCCCGCGCCCTGTCGCGCCAGGAGCGCTCCTCGTCGCTCAGCATGAAGTCGTACATGGTGAGCCTCCCGTCGTTTGTCGTCCGATGACCCCATTGTCGCGCAGGGGTAAGGGCGTGGCAATGGGCCTCGTGGGCCCTCCTGACAGTCGCCTTCCCCACCCGCGGGCTGTGTGCGCCCATCCCCCCCGAAGCGCTCGCTCCAGAGGAGATCCAAGCCTCCAAATACGTCTTATTCCATCAGGGAACACCAGAAGGAGTTCTAACCACCCATGAGGCCCCAGAAACTCTTCCAGAAGATCACCGCAGGGGCATTTCAGAATGTCAAGTTCAGTGATTTTCAGAGGCTGGTCGAGCTGTTTGGATTCAATCTCGTCCGGGTCTCAGGAAGCCACCATATCTACTCACACCCTCGAATCCCCGAATTGATGAATATTCAGAACGTGACCGGTAAAGCGAAGCCATATCAGATTCGGCAATTTCTACGCATCGTGGAGCGTTACAATCTGCAGTCAGAGGTCGACAAGTGAGCGATTACCACATCAACATCTTTTACAGCGAAGAGGATCAGGCGTATATCGCCGACATCCCAGACCTCGAAGCCTGCTCTGCCCTGGGCTCGACGCCCGACGAAGCCTTGGCCGAAGTTAAAAAGGCCAAAGAAGCCTGGCTCGCGGCTGCCCGTGAGACCGGCAAACCGATACCCCCACCCCGCTATCGTCCGGCTATTTACCAGACGGGCCGTTAATCCTCGGCGCCTCGGCCCGAGTCATAGGCCAATGCCCACTCACCGCACCCCGGCTCGCGCCGGGCGGAAAAGGTGAGCGCGGGCTCCCCGTTCAGGACGCCTTCTTTTCTTGCAGGTGCTTTTTCAGGCCCGCGGTCCAGTTCAGCACCAGCCGCAGATCGGCGGCACCGAGCTCGGTGTCCGGGGCCTTGACGATCATCCACCGGTCGGC
>CALILB010000177.1 GCA_938016625.1 uncultured bacterium
CCTGGTCGAGGTTGTGCCCAGACGGGCCGGATCAGCACGGGCATTCACAAAACGCGTGCTTCTGGAATCATGACCACTACTGGCTCAACGGTGGGCAGCCCGATGTCGTAGGACACCCGAACAGCTCCGGTTTCCGGATGATCGCGGACGAATTCTTCGCCCTGATCGACTCGAGCTCGGTGCCGGGCCTGGCGGTACCGAGTACCCCGTCGGGCATGATTAACGATGCGACTCCAATCCTGACTTGGACCCAAGAGAGTCCAGCCTTGGCGTCGTGGTATCAGGTGCGAGTCACCGGACCTGGAGGCACGTACTTTCAAACCTGGGTCAAGGCGAGCCAGGTCTGCTCTGGAAGCACCTGCTCTACCGAGGTGACTTCATCACTCGATGACAACAGTTATGCCTGGCAGGTCATGAGTCGCAACGCGCGAGGCAGAAGTGGCTGGAGCAGTCAACGGAGCTTCACGATTGGAAGCCCGGCGTTTTTCGCCGACGGCTTCGAGTCGGGCGACACCTCGGCGTGGTCGAGTACGGTCCAGTAGCTGGCCGGGCCGCGCACCCAGTCCTTTCTTGCCATCGGTTTCCGGACGCGTTCCCCTCGCGGTATTACACGGCCCGCCGCTTCCCGTCCACCGGAAACCAACTGTCAATCGGTATCCACAAGGTGTCAAGTCCCCTTGGGGACACCAGCTCGCCTCCGTCCCTTCCACCCGCCTCGCCGCGACAGTCGATATGCATGTCGTGCGTGTCAAGAGAGACGATCCTGCCCTGCGGCGGGTAGTTGTAGATTGCTGCCGAGCGGGCGGTGCGGTTGTAGACCCAGCCCACGGCTCGGGCTGAGATGTGCGAACAGGGGAACAGCATTCCTCGTCGGTAACCGTTGGCTGCCTTGCGCGAGCGAGCGCAAAGTGATGCACTGGTAGTCTGGCGGAAGCGCCGGTCTACCGGAAAGACGACCCGAAGTTGAGGAGAGTGACGAACGGTTGCGCTCGCCGTGACCGATGATGTCCTGGAAAGGTGAAACTCGAAGTGAACGCCACCGACCCCGTGATCGTCGCTCCTGCCCAATGGGAAGAACCGATCCGCGCCGAGATCTTCGGCATTGAGCGCCTCGCACAGCACGCCGAGAGCCTGGCCGCGGCACAGCGCAGCACCGAAGGTCCCTCCAAAGGACGGAATCTCCTCCCGAGGGTGCAAGACAACGCCCAGGCGCTCCTGGCCGCTTACCGGAACATCGCCGGGACAGTCCGGGAGAAGGGCGAGATCACCCCCGCGGCGGAGTGGCTCCTCGATAACTTCTACATTGTGGAAGAACAGATCCGTGGGATCCGGGACCACCTTCCGGGGAGCTACTACCGCTTACTCCCGAAGATCACGACGGGTCACCTCGCAGGCTACCCGCGCGTTTATGGGCTCGCCTGGGCCTACGTGGCCCATACCGACAGCCGGTTCGAGCTGGAGACGCTGCAGCGATTCGTCCGCGCCTACCAAGGTGTTCAGCCGCTCACCATTGGGGAGCTCTGGGCGGTCGCCATTCACCTGCGCGTCGCCCTGGTGGAGAACCTGCGGCGGCTGTCGATGCTGATCGTCCGCTCCCGGCAGGAACGAGCCAGGGCCGACCAGCTAGCGGATCGCATCCTGGGCCTGAGCGGCCGGCCAGCTGAGCACGCCGACGCTGTTCTGGGGAGTCTGAGTAGCGCCCCGCTGCGTCGCCCGTTCGCCGTACAGCTCGTCCAGCGGCTCCGTGACCAGGGATCTTCGATCATGCCGGCCCTCGCCTGGCTCGACAAGAAGCTCAGCGCCCAGGGGACGTCGGCCGATGAGTTGGTGTCACAAGAGCTTCATTCCCAGGCGGCGGCAAGTGCCACGGTCCGCAACATCATCACCAGCATGCGTTGGATGTCCTCTATCGACTGGCCCGAGTTCTTCGAGGGCGTTAGTCTGGTGGACGAAGTCCTCCGCGCCGCTCCCGGGTTTGCGGCCTCCGATTTCGCCACGCGGGACGACTACCGCGGCCAGATCGAGGTGCTCTCCCGGGGTTCTGGGCGATCGGAGATCGAGGTAGCAAGGGAAAGTGTGCTCCTGGCCGAGAACGCAGCCCGAGGACAAGAGACAGCGGCAGGCCCAGAGGTGGAGGCCGACTCTCGGGAGAGCGAGCCGAGGCTTCCCGCTGTTTCCGAGCGGGCCGAGGAGGACCCGGGGTACTACCTTCTATCCCGGGGCAGACCGGCTTTCGAGAGGCGCCTGGGGTTTCGTGTTCCGTGGCGAAACCGGCTTCGCCGCTTCCATCGCGCCCATGCGACCGCCGGATACCTGGGATCGATTACTCTCCTCGCCGCCCTCCTGCTCTCAGGCCTACTTTTCTTCACCTGGACGGCCGGGGCGAGCCTCTCGGCCCTCGTCTTGCTGGGGATTCTGGGTCTGGTGCCCGCCTCGGAGATCGCGGTGTCCCTCGTCCATCGCCTGGTTCCGCTTCTCGTTCGACCCAAGTTGCTGCCCAAGCTTGCGCTTGCTCGAGGCGTGCCTCCGGAGCTTCGAACTATGGTCGTCGTGCCGATGCTGCTTACGAGCCGTGACGACATCGAAGAGCAGGTCGAGCGACTCGAGGTGCACTACCTGGCAAATCCTGAAGGCCATCTGCACTATGCCCTGCTGAGCGACTGGGCGGACGCGCCCAGCGAACATATCCCCGGCGACGAGGATCTCCTCGCCGCGCTGGCCGACGGCATGGCGCGCCTCAATCAGAGATACGAGGGTATTCCCGGAGGCGGCAGCCGTTTCCTCCTGCTGCATCGTCGACGCCTCTGGAACGAGAAGGAAGGCAAATGGATCGGCTGGGAAAGGAAGCGCGGGAAACTCCACGAGCTGAACCGGCTTCTTCGCGGCGCCAGCGACACCACCTTCATTCCAGTCTCCGGACAATCACCCTCGGTGCCCCAGGGGGTCCGCTTCGTCATTACGCTGGACGCCGACACCCGGCTTCCCAAGGCGAGCGCCTACCGCCTCGTTGGGGCAGCAGCGCATCCGTTGAATCGACCGCGCTTCGATCGCCGGAAAGGCCGCGTCGTCGAGGGCTACGGGGTCATTCAGCCTCGGATCGCGCCGTCCTTGCCGACAGGTCCGAAAAGCACGGATTTCCAGCGGATCATCTCGGGCCCTGGAGGCGTGGACCCTTACGCGGCGGCCGTCTCCGATGTGTATCAGGACCTCTTCGGCGAGGGGTCCTTCACGGGAAAAGGAATCTACGACGTAGATGCTTTCGAGATGGCGCTCGAGGGAAAAGTCCCGGAGAACGCGCTCCTCAGCCACGATCTTTTCGAGGGCTCGTTCGCGCGCGCTGGGTTGGCGACCGATGTGG
>CALILB010000178.1 GCA_938016625.1 uncultured bacterium
CAGTTGGTGCGAAAGGGGGGACTCGAACCCCCACCCCGATTACGGGACTAGATCCTAAGTCTAGCGCGTCTACCAGTTCCGCCACTTTCGCTTCGGGAGTGCTGGTACCGACCCACCGGAGAGATCCAATCGGGCTGGTGAGCCGCCAGGGACTCGAACCCCGAACCCGCAGATTAAGAGTCTGCTGCTCTACCAGTTGAGCTAGCGGCCCGCGCGACGGATTATACACATCAGAAAGCCCGTGGTAGAAGTCACCAGGGCGAGAGGCGTCTGGTGGGTTCCAAGTCTATCCAATCTGTCAGAGAAGCTGCTTGATCTCCGCCGTACCGAGCTTGCTCGAGGCGGTGATGATCAGCGCCCCGGTACCCTGCTGCAGATCCGGAATCCGAATGGTGAGCCCGAGCTCTCCCTGTTCATCCGTCTCACCAGCGGCCAAAGTCGCCGGCGAGCTTATCGTCGAGATCATCTTTACCGCCACCAGGGTCCCCGGCACGGCCGCCGCACTGACGCTCGATTTGGTTTGAAACCTCATCCCGACCTCCTCGCCCGGGACGAGATCTCCGTCGGAATCCATCATCAGGACCAGGTGCTCCTGTTCGGCCTCGGAGTTGAGATATTCCAGAATGACCTGGTCGAGCGTCGGCACCGACTCCTCCGTTGCGACCTCTTGATCCTCCATCACCGCCTGTTGTTCGGCCAGAATGACCTCGTCGAGCGTCCGGAGATCTTCCGTCGCGTGTAGCCCGGGCGAGGTATCCGTGGCCGCAGTGCTCTCGGCCGGCGCTTCCGGCTGGATCGCCGCACTGGCGAGCTCCGACACCTTGGCGTCGAACTTTCCGCCCCTCACCTCGGCGATCATCAGTCGGTGTTGCTTGTCCATCATCTCGGCGATCGCCTGCTTGCCCTGGCCCTCATCGAGATAACTCTTGTAGCTGGAGCGTTTACGAGCGACGACCTGACCGCCGACATAGACCAGACTCTCGATCCAGGCGCTCGACTTCCCCTTGTCCTCGGTCTGGACATGGAAGACCAGATCGGAGTGGGGTACGTCCGTGTTGTAACCGGTAATCATCCCGTCGATCGCTAGGCAGAGGATTCGATCGCCAAGAATTCTAAGAGCAGAGCGTTCAGAGTACAACAAGAGCCGGCCGCAAGCCCTTGCGCAGCAAGGTATCGACCAAGACCGGTTGCCCACCCGCTAGGCCCATGCAACAATACGCCCCCAAGGCGAGACCCGGCGGGACCGGCCCGCCCACAACCGCCATCCCGGGATCAATTGGAGGATTATCATGGCTCAGCCCACTGCTGAAAAAACTGCGGAACAGAAGACCCTGGTCGGCTACGAAGTAAGGGAAGGCGTGGCCTACCTGACGCTCAACGACCCACCCGCCAACACCTATACCCACGAGATGATGCGCCAGCTGGATGAGAGCATCCTCAAGGCCAGATTCGACGCAGAGGTCCATGTGCTGGTGCTCAGGGGCCTGGGTGAGAAGTTCTTCTGCGCCGGAGCCAACATCAACATGCTCCAGCAGTCGGACCCCTATTTCAAATACAACTTCTGTCTCCACGCCAACGAGACCCTCAACCGGCTCGAGCACACGCCAAAGCTGGTGATTGCGGCGCTGAATGGCCATACGGTCGGCGGCGGCCTCGAGATCGCCATGGCGGCGGACATCCGGATCGCCAAGAAGGGGGCCGGCAAGGTCGGGCTCCCCGAGATCAACCTCGGAGTATTGCCGGGCACCGGTGGTACCCAGAGGCTGGCCCGAATCGTAGGCAAGAGCCGCGCTATCGAGTTGATGGTCACCGGCCAGCTGCTCTCGTTCGAGGAGGCGCAGGAGCTCGATATCGTCAACCAGATCTTCGTCCCCGATCTTTCGGTCGAGAAGATCGCCGAGCTCGTCCAGGGGGCCATCAAGAAGGTTCTCGAGCCCGAAGAGGCCGGCGATCTGAGTGGCTACAGCCAGGATGAGTTCATGGAGCAGATTCACCAATACGCCCGTCAGTTCTGCACCCCCAACCGGGCGGCCAAGGCGGTAGGACGAATCAAGCGATCGGTTCAGTCGGGTGCCGAGGTGCCCTTCGAGAGCGGCCTGGCCATCGAGCGCGAGCTCCAGCAGCAGCTCTTCCAGAGCGAAGACGCCCGCGAGGGCCTGAACGCCTACATCGACAAGCGCAAAGCCGAGTTCAAGGGAGTCTGAGTCTGAACGCACACCAGCTCCGGCCGCTGGTGCTGGCGGGACCGGTGCGCACGCCGATCGGCAGATTCGGCGGTGCCCTGGCATCCCTCTCGGCCGCCGATCTGGGGACGGTGGCGGCGACCGCGGCGCTGGAGCGTCTCGGCCTCGACCCGGCTGTGATCGACCAGGTCGTCTTTGGGCACGCACGGCAGGCAGGTGGCGGCCCCAACACCGCCCGCCAGATCGCCTACCGGGTCGGTGTTCCCACCGACCGGCCCGCTTTTACCGTCAATCAGGCTTGTGGCTCGGGGCTCCAGGCGGCCCTGTGCGCCGCCCGGGCGATCACGCTCGGCGAGGCCCGGGTCGCTCTGGTCGGTGGCACCGAGAGCATGTCCAATACTCCCCACCTGCTGCCCAGGGCACGTTTTGGCCAGCGGCTGGGGCACGGCGAGATCGTCGATGGGATGTACAAAGACGGCTTTGACGACCCGCTCTCGAAGCTCGTCATGGGAGAGACCGCCGAGGAGCTCGCCAAAGAGGTTGGAATCGAGCGACAGGCCTCCGACGAGTACGCGGCGGCGAGCCAGCAACGGTGCGAGCAGGCCCGAGACGCGAGTCGATTCGAAACTGAGATCGTGCCGGTCCGCGTCGAGGAGAGAAAGGGTGAGCGTGTCGTCGACCGGGACGAGCACCCTCGCGACGGCGTCACCGCAGAGTCTCTTGCCAAGCTCCGGCCGGTCTTCCGCGAGCAAGGAGTGGTGACGGCCGGCAACGCTTCCGGTATCACCGACGGTGCCGCCGCCCTGGTGGTGGCCAGCGAAGAGGCCGCCGCGGAGTTGGGACTCGAGGCGGCGGGTCGACTGTTGGATTGGGAGGTCGTCGGGGTCGATCCCCGGATCATGGGAATCGGGCCTGTGCCTGCGGTGCAAGCGCTCCTCGAGCGTGCCGGTCTCACCTGTGACGACATCGACCTGGTCGAGCTCAACGAGGCCTTCGCCTGTCAAGTGCTGGCCTGTCTCGCCGAGCTCCCCTTCGACCCGGCAAAGGTCAATGCCGACGGCGGTGCCATCGCGCTCGGCCATCCGATCGGCTGTACCGGAGCCCGGATCCTGGTCACCCTGCTCCACGGTATGGCGGCGCGTCGGGCGTCGAAGGGTATCGCTACGCTCTGCGTCTCCGGCGGTATGGGTCTTGCTGCGTTGATCGACAGGGAGATCGGCACGTGACCGGAATCGTGGTCAGCTGTGAAAACCAGAGCAAGTCGCGCCCCTATGTGGAGGCCTTGAAGAGTGCGGGGGTGAAGGGTGACGAGATCATCCTGGTTACCCCGGAGAAAAACGGCCACCACCTCGAAACTCTCGGCGCAGAGGCCTCCGGCCTGATGTTGTGCGGCGGCCCGGATCTCGAGCCCTGGCGCTATGGTCAGTCCCCCCGGCCCGATGCCAACCTCGCGCTCGAACCAAAGCTCGATCAACTGGAGTTGGAGCTGCTCACCGGTGCACGTGAGACGCGCACTCCGGTCTGGGCCATCTGCCGGGGAATGCAGACAGTAAATGTCTTTCAGGGTGGCACTCTTTGGCAGGACATCACCACCCAGATAGAGGGCGTTCTGGATCACGACATCCCCGAGCCCCGCGATGCCCTGGTGCACGAGGTTCACGTGGTGGCTCGGAACGAGAGCTTTGGCCGGCTGCTGTCGATCGAAGCCGTAGAGGTAAACAGCCGACACCATCAGGCCATCCGACATCTCGGTCGCAATCTGACCGTCGTGGCGACCTCGCCGGACGGCCTCGTCGAGGTGCTCGTCTACTCTTCCGACGAGTGGTGGGTCAAAGGGGTGCAATGGCACCCCGAGAACCTCGTCCACTTGACGACGCAGAGACGGCTCTGGGCCGAGTTCGTCGATACGGCCCGCTCACGCTATTCTTGAACCCCAAGGCATAATGTGGAATCGGGGGTGACCACCGGGTCGCCCATCGCTTCACCCAAGATTCAACCGACACCCGTCGGCTCAACAGAGGGGATTCTCAAATGGCTGAAACCATCATCCGTGAGCAGGAAGGTCGTGTGGCGATCATCACCATCAATCGTCCCGACAAGATGAACGCCTTGAATCAGCAGGTGGGCGAGGAGGTCATGGCCGCCCTCGAGGAGATGGCGACGGACGACTCGGTCGGCGCCATCGTCATCACCGGCGCCGGGGAGAAGGCCTTTGTCGCCGGTGCCGACATCGGTGAGTTCGAAGGCAGAGACCCTTTCGACCAGCGCCACGCCATGCGCTTTCCACGGATCTACGACGTCATGGCCACCAGCCCCAAACCGGTCATTGCCATGATCAACGGCTTCTGTCTGGGCGGGGGGTGCGAGATGGCCATGTCCTGCGACATCCGCGTCGCTTCCGAGAAGGCGCGGCTCGGTCAGCCCGAGATCAACCTCGGACTGATTCCGGGCGGCGGGGGCACCCAGCGCCTGCCCCGGCTCGTCGGTCAAGGACATGCCATGCGCCTGATCCTCACCGGCGACATGATCGG
>CALILB010000179.1 GCA_938016625.1 uncultured bacterium
GGTGTCGTCTCGCCGACCTCTGCGCTCGACTCCTCGACCGATTCCACCTCGCCCAGAATCGACATCAGCTGAGCGGCCCGGTCGGCGGAGTCCTCGGCCGACGGATATCGATAGACCAGGGTCAGGAGTCGATACTCCGACGGGTGGATGGTGTAGATCCAGATCTCTTCCACCACCCCGTCATTGCCCTCGAGGGTGCCGCGGGCGGTGTAGGCCGGTCCGTGGGGGGTGGCCAGCTCCCGGTTTCCGAAATACCGACCACCTTCCGTCTCCTCGAAGACCGCCTTCCTGGCTTTGACCTCTTCGACCAGGTTGATGGGCGAGCTCGACAGCGGTCCGACATCGAACCGCAGCAAACCATCAACCTCCCCACCGGCGGTGGTGAAGCGCAGCGTGGTGTCCTGGTTGGTCTCGAGGATAAAGGGCTCGGGAACGTCGGCGATGGCGATGTTGAGCGTTGGATTCTCCACCCGGACGGCCGGTGTCGCGAACTGCGGCTCGGGTGACTGGCAGGCACCGATGCCGAGACAGGCAAGAGCCAACGGAATAAAAAGATGGGGGCGAGTCTTCACGATCGGTCCTCCTTCGATATTGGACTGCTACCTCAAGGCAGAGGGTCGACAACGCCGGCCACCCCGGGGCCTCGCGGGTCGGCCGCGGCCTCGTACTGGCCGTCGTCGAGTCGACGCACGGCATGGACTTTGGCTGTCCGGTCCCAGACCTCGATCTGATGGCCCCACGCCTCCAGCTTCTTGCTGGTCTCGGGGCTCAAGGCATCGGCCTCGGCGCGGAGAAGATCGGGAAGCCACTGGTGGTGGAGACGTGGCCGGTCGATTGCGGTCTGCAGCCCGTCGCCGTCGACCAGCAGATTGAGCAGCACCTGGAGGACGGCGGTGGGGATGCGACCACCGCCGCGGGCACCGAGGACAACACTGCCGGAGCCACGCAGGCCGAGGATCGGGGCCATCGACGAGAGCATCCGCTTTCCCGGGCCAACGGCGTTGGCCTCGCCTTGAACCAGCCCATACATGTTGGGGTGTCCGGGTGCGGTGGCAAAGTCGTCCATTTGGTTGTTGAGAAAGAACCCGAGCTCGGGTACCAGCAGACCACAGCCGTAGGCATCGTTGAGAGTGGTGGTCAGAGCCACCACATTTCCGTACGCGTCGGCCACCGACAGATGGGTCGTGTCGGAGCTCTCCCGTGGAGTGGGCTGGGGTGACCGCACCACATTCGCCGACGGTGTCGCTCGCTTGACGCGGATCGTCGAGCGTCGGGACGCCAACCAGTCAGGATCGAGAAGCGTCTTCGAGTCGGCCAGGGTGGTGGTCGGATCGCCGAGCAGGTAGCGGTCGGCGAAGGACCGCCGCAATACCTCGGACAGCAAGTGGGCCCGTGCGGCGCCAAAGCGGGGGTGCGATTCCCAGTCGAGACTCTCCAACAGCGCCAGGGCCTGGGCCACGATGATGCCGCCCGAGGCCGGCAGATCCATCGAGACAAACCTCCACCCGAAGGCCTCGAAGGTAAGCGGCTGGCGCCATACGGGGCGGTAGTCGGTGACATCGGTGGCCCGGAGGACGCCGCCGTACTTTCTCGACACCCGCTCGATGGCCTCGGCGGCGGGGCCTGTGGTCAGCGCCGTCGGGCCGTGCTCGGCATAACTCTCGAGGGTCGCGGCCAGCGCCGGGAGTCGCATTCGGCTACCTGCTTGCGGTGGCTCGCCACCGGGCAGCCAGACCGCCGCGGTCTCGGGATAGCGCTCGAGGCGCTTGCGGGAGTCGGCGAGCGACAGCTGCAGCCGTCGAGAGACGACAAAGCCGTCGTTAGCCAGCCTGCGAGCCGGTTCCACCACTTCGCTCCAGGTCATGCTGCCGAATCGTTGGTGGAGGACGTGGAGCCCGGTGGGTGTGCCGGGTACCCCGGCTGCCAGAGGACCTTCCCGCGAGGCATCGTCATCCGGACGACCGTCGCCGTCCAGGAACATGTCTCGACGGGCGGCCGTCGGCGCCATCTCGCGGAAGTCGAGGCTGGCGATCTCCTTGCCCACCTTCACCACCGCAAAACCACCCCCACCCAGGTTGCCGGCATCCGGCTGCACGACGGCCAGGGCGAGGGCGGTGGCCACTGCCGCGTCGACGGCGTTGCCTCCCGCCTGCAGGATCTCGAGTCCGGCTTCGGTGGCCGCTCGCTCACCCGCGGCTACCGCGCCGCCTCGACCCTGCGAGGCGGGAAAGGAGGCTGCGTGGGTAACGCCCTGGAGGGTGAGCAGAGCCAGAGCGATCACCAGAAGGGCTGTTCGCCGGTGGAAGTAGGAGGGATGGCCCATGGCGGTGTTGGACGGGAGGTGTCTGCTGAGCCGGGAGAGGGGCTACCGGTTCAGCTCAGATAGGCCTCCAGCAGCTGTGCCGCGATGGCCATGAAGTCGGTCTCGGTGACGATGCCGACCAGGCGCTGCCGGGCATCGACCACCGGTAGACAGCTGATCTTGTGCTCTCTCATCAAGCGTATGGCGTCGAGCGAGGAGGTCTCGGGATTGACGGTGATGACATTGGTCTCCATGATGCTGCCCACCGGGACCGAGCCGGTGCCCTTGGTCACCATGTCCTCGGCCAGCAGTCGCAACAGGGAGCGGTAGGTGACCAGACCCACCAGCCGGTGGAGATTGTCTTCCACCGGCACGTGGCGGATGTGGTGCCAGTTCATCACCGAGGCCACGATGTCCACCAGTTCGTCCTGGTTGACGGTAAACAGATCGGTGGTCATCAGCTGCTCGATTCTGAGGAAGTGCTTCTTGCCCTCTCCCCCCTCCTCGATCCTGGCCAGCTCCCACTGATGAACCGGATCGCCCGCAACTTGCCGGCTGGCGGTGGCGGCGACGAGAGCGGTCAACCGTTCCGACCGGGTGCCATCGGCCTTCATGCTGGCCATCGAGTCGATCTGCCATCGCGAGCCGGTCTGCAGCGACTCGACGCGGTCTTGGATGACCCCCAGATCGCGATCGATGTCCGAGGAGACAAAGGTCAACGCCTCGAGACCTATCTTTGCCATCGGTATCAGGGTGTCGAGGATCAGCTGCTGAGCGGCGACGTTCTCCTGATCCGGCCAACTGAAATGGGCGCCGAGACCCAGGCGTGCGGCGGAGACGAAGTTCTCACGTGCCACCTCGAAGTCCAAGACCTGCGCGATGTCCTCGTAGGTCAGCGACACACCCTTGAGGAGCCCGAACCAGAGCGCCGCGTTGGCCATCTCGTCGAGGGTGGTGGGGCCCGCCGGCAGGATGCGATTTTCGATGCGCAGATGGGGTCGACCCTCGGAGATCCCGTAGCAGGGCCGGTTCCAACGATAGATCGTGCCGTTGTGGAGTCTCAGCGCCATCAGCGTCGGCGCCCTGCCCTCGTCGAGAGCGGCGAAGGGATCCTCTTCGATCTCGGTGCTCATCAGGACCCGGAAGCGGGAGATGTCCTCTTTGAAGATCTCGGTGATCGATTCCCTGACCCACTCCCTGCCAAAGCTCACCCGCGGGCTCTGGTCCCGCAGGTGGCCGGTGGCCCCGCGGGTGTCGATCGACTGCTGGAACAAGGCGATTCGGGTCTCCCGCCAGAGCTGTCGGCCAAAGAGCAGAGGTGAGTTGGTGGCCGCCGCCAGCACCGGGGCGGCGATCGCCTGAGCCACGTTGTAGAGGCGGACGAAGTTCTCGGCATCGACCTGAAAATGGACCTGAAAGCTGGTGTTGCAGGCCTCCAGCATGACGTTGTCGTGGGTGATGATGAGCTCGTCACGCCCCTTGATCCGAAACTGGTAGCGCTCTCCCCGCAAGCGGTTCATGGCGTCGTTGAGAGCGAAGTAGCGCGGTCTCGGTGTCATGTTCTCGAGGTTGAGATCGGACTTCTCCAGGGTCGGCAGAATGCCGCTGAGCACCACCTCGGCACCGACATCCTCGGCCGCCTGGCGGGCGCGGTCGACAAACTCGTTGAGCTGCTTCTCCATGCGGCCGAGGGCATCGCTCTCGAGAGTGACCGGATCCAGGTTGCACTCCATGTTGAACTTGCCCAGCTCGGTCGTGAAGTGGGGGTCGTTGATGTGCTCGAGCACCTCGAGCGCCAGCGGCGCCGGTCGGCCGTCGGCATCGACCAGGAACATCTCCTGCTCGGCGCCAATGCGTGTGACCTCGGACTCGAAGACACCGTCATCGAGCATCTTCTCGAAAGCGCGCAGATCGGTCAGCAGCTTCTTGGAGAAGCTCCGCAGACCTTCGGCGTCGTGGCTGTGCTGGATCGTCTGCTCGCCCATGATGGCGCGCTCGGACAGGGCTGCGAGGAGAGTCGCACCCGTTTTGCGGCTGATGACGGAGGAATTCTAGCCTAGATTCCCCTAGGCAGCGGCAGAGAGCTCTTTGACTTCGGAGACCAGGCTCTGGAGAACCTTCTTGGCGTCACCAAAAATCATCATCGTGTTGTCGTACTCGAAGAGCTCGTTCTTGATGCCGGCGAAACCCGGGCTCAGACTGCGCTTGATCATCATCACCGTCTGCGCGTTCCACACCTCGAGCACCGGCATGCCGGCGATCGGACTGGTGGGATCCTTCTCGGCCGCCGGGTTGACCACGTCGTTGGCACCGACAACAAGCACAACGTCGGTGGTCTTGAACTCGGGGTTGATGGTGTCCATCTCGACGAGCTTCTCGTAGGGCACGTCGGCTTCGGCCAGCAGCACGTTCATGTGTCCCGGCATCCTGCCGGCGACCGGGTGGATGGCGTAGCTGACCTTGGCGCCGCGCTT
>CALILB010000180.1 GCA_938016625.1 uncultured bacterium
CCCGGCAGCAGTCTGTGGGTGACACGTGACGGCGGTGAGACCTGGAAGAAGCTCGAAGGCAATGGGCTGCCAAAGCCTCCCTGGGGCAAGATCGGGCTCACCATGACGGCGAAAGACTCGAATCGGGTCTACGCGTTGATCGAGACCAGCTCCAACCGAGATTTTGCCCCGATCGAGGAGTTTCAGGGGGTCGTCTGGCGCTCGGACGACGGCGGCAAGGAGTGGACCATGGTCAGCGCCAACAACGATCTGGTGCAGCGCCCCCTCTATTACTCCCGCGCCCTGGCCTCACCCGACGATCGCGACGAGATCTACTTCATGTCGGTGCGGCATTCCACTTCGCTCGATGGGGCCAAGACCTCTTTTCTGACCAAGAAGCAGCCCGGTTGGGACCATCACGACATGTGGATCGACCCGGAGAACGCCGATCGCATGATCGTGGGTCACGACGGCGGGGTGTCGATCTCGATCAACCGGTCGCACTCCTGGCTCAAGCCCCAGCTGCCGATCGCTCAGATGTACCACGTGGCCGTCGACCAGCGGGTGCCCTACTTCGTCTACGGCAACCGGCAGGATGGCCCGACCACCCGTGGACCCTCCAACAATCTGATCGGGGCAAAGGGCATACCGATCGGCGAGTGGCGGCCGGTGGGGGGCTGCGAGACCGGTTTCGCGGTGCCCGATCCGGTGGACACCCACATCGTCTGGAGCGGTTGCTACGACGGCAAACTCGAGCGGCACGACCTGGAGACCGGTCTCAACCGCGATGTCAGCGTCTGGCCCGAGTCGATCGAGAGCTGGCCGGCCAAAGACGTCCGCTACCGGTTTCAGTGGACCTTCCCGCTGGTCATCTCGCCCCACGATCACAACCGTGTCTATGTGGGCAGCCAGTTTGTTCATCAGACCACGGACGGAGGCGAGAGCTGGTCGCTGATCAGCCCCGACTTGACTACCGACGACCCCGAGCTCCAGCAGCGAACCGGGGGGCTTACCCTCGATGATGCCAGCCCGACGTTCGCACCGACGATCTTTGCCCTGGCCGAGTCACGCCTCGAGGAGGGTCTGATCTGGGCCGGTACCAACGACGGCCAGGTGCAGGTCACCCGCAACGGCGGCGAGAACTGGACCAACGTCACCGCGAGTCTGCCCGGTCTTCCTTCCCGTGGCACGGTCAGCAACATCGAGCCGTCGCGGCACGAAGCGGGCACCGCCTATCTCACCGTCGACCGGCATCAACTCGGCGACAGCGAGCCGTACATCTACAAGACCACCGACTACGGAGCGAGTTGGCGAGCGATCAGCTCGGATCTGCCGAGGAGCGTCTTCTCCTACGCCCACGTCGTGCGTGAAGACCCGGTGCGACCAGGTCTGCTCTTTGTGGGTACAGAGAGTGGCGTCTGGGTCTCGTTCGACGACGGCGGCCACTGGCACTCGCTGCAGTCCAATCTGCCGCATGCCCCGGTGCATTGGCTGGAGATCCAGGACCACTTCAGCGACCTGGTGGTGGCCACCTACGGTCGGGGTTTCTGGATCCTCGACGACATCACACCGCTGCGCGAGCTCGAGCCCGGCACCCTGCCCGAGAGCCCGCATCTCTTCGAGCCCCGCCAGGCCTACCGTTTTCGCCTACGTGACGATCCCCATATGCAACCGGATGATCCGGCGGCCGGTACCAATCCCGAGTACGGTGCCTCGCTCCACTACTACCTCCCTGAAGATTCAGAGGAAAAGATCGAGCTCGAGATTCTCGATCCCGCCGGCGACATCGTTTACGCCCTCGATAAGGTGAAGAAGGAAGCGGGCCTCCACCGTGCCCACTGGAATCTGCGCTACGAGAAGACCACGGAGGTCAAGTTACGCACCAAGCCGGAAGAGGACCCCCATCTCTGGATGCCGGAAAAGGGCTGGCGGCCGCTCGCCGATGGTCGACCGTTCTCATTGCTGGCTCCCCCGGGCACCTACACGGTGCGGCTGACCATCGGTGACCAGAGCCAGACCCGGGATCTCGTTGTCGTCCAAGACCCCAATTCGAAAGCCACCGCGAGTGACCTGAGCTCGCAGATGGAGGTTCTTTTCGATCTGCGTCAGATGCAGACCGGGGCCGCCCGCATCATCAACGAGATCGAATGGTTGAGAAAACAGATCTACGATCTCGAGGCCCGGCTCGAAGATACCGATCTCGAGCACGCCGCGGACCTGATCACGGCCGGCGAGGAGCTCGACGAAAAGCTCAAGGAGATCGAGGGTGTCTTCTTCGACCTGCGACTGACAGGAGCCCGACAGGACAATCTACGCTGGCGCCGGCTCCTCTACGGTCGCATCTCTTACCTGCTCCGATCCATCGCCGGATCGGAATTCGCTCCCACCAGTCAGCAGCGAGAGGTTTACGAGCTGCTAAAGACCAGCCTCGAAGAACAGCACCAGCGATTGAGCCAGCTCAAAAACGCCGAGTTGGTCGCCTTCGACGATCTACTGCTCGAGCACGGCGTTCCCTACCTGGTTACCGGGCTCAAAACCGAGAAGGAAGCACCGACCGAGTAACCTCCTTCACTGCATTTGGGCCGCGAGTCGGGCACACTGTCGCCATGAAACCCCTAGCCTGGATAGTTGGTGGACTCGCAGGTGGCCTTATCGGTGCGGCAGCGTGGGCCGTGGTGGTCTACTTCACCGACTACGAGCTCGGTGTCATCGCCTGGGGCATCGGTGTGCTCTCCGGGTATGGGGTGCGGGTAGTGGCCGGCGAGAGAAAGGGGATCGGCCCCGCAATCGCAGCGGTGGTGGCGGCTCTGATATGCGTCGGTGTCGGCAAGGTCGGGAGCATCGCCATGGCCGTCAGACCCGGCGCCGTGACCGAGGAATTCGCGGTCGTGGCCCTGGCCGATGTCGTCGTCCGCGAAGTCGAGCGCGAGGGACGAGTCGTCGAGTGGCCCCAGGGCATCACCCAGGACATAGCCTCCGAGCAGGCCGACTATCCTCCGGATGTGTGGGCGGAAGCCGAGACCCGCTGGTTGGCCATCCCACCTGCTGAGCGCGATCGATATCTGTCGGATATCAGCCATCTCTGGCTGCTCGACGAGGAGTACGTCATCTCGTTTGTCGCCGACGAAGTCGTCGCGGAGTATCTGGAGCTCGGAGTCGAGCTCGAATGGCCGGTCGGTGCCGACCGTGAGGCGAGCCTCAGCCGCGATG
>CALILB010000181.1 GCA_938016625.1 uncultured bacterium
TCGTGTAGCCACTTCTTCCAGCGGGCTGTGGCGATGGGTGATTCGCGGGCGGCGCTCAACTTGGGGCTGGTCCACGCGTACGGCAGGGGTTACGGTCGGAGCGATCGCGAGGCGGTGCGGTACTTCCGCAACGCGGCGGCCCAGGGTCTGCCTGAGGCGATGAACGAACTGGGTGTGTGTTACGCGACGGGGAAGGGGGTGGGGGAGGATCTGACGCAGGCGGCCGAGTGGTTTCGCGAGGCCGGGAAGGCCGGGGATCTAAACGGGTCTTTCAATCTGGCACTGATGTATGTCCGGGGCCAGGGTGTGGAGCAGGATTACCAGGAAGCCTACGAGTGGCTGGAGCGGGCGGCGAGCGCTGGCGACCCGGTGACCGTGGCGCTCAGGGACAAGGTCGGTGAGCTCCTCCACGCCAAGTCCCCATACCAAATGGCTTCGTAGGGGTCGGGTAGCGCGGTGCTGAGGATCGGACGGCGGGGGCTTCTGACATGTTTTGACAGGGGGGTGGGGCATGGTGGTGGGGCGGAGGTGGCTCGAGATGAGGATGAAAGCGATAAGAATGTCGGTCCTGGTCGTGATGCTGGCGGCGGCGATTGCTACCTGGAGCGGGAAGGCGCTGGTGGGCTTGGCCGCCGGCCGGGTCGAGAGCACACCCGAAGCGGGAAGCCTCGACGATGCCTTCGTGGGGAAGAACCCGCAGGCGGTGGTCGCGGAGATGCGGGAGATCTGGCTCAAGGCCGAGGCGGGTGACCTGGGGGCGCTGCTGGTGTTTCCGGAGGCGATGACGGACGAGGTGGGTGATTTGGCCCTTTTCGGGCCACCCGATTTGGAAAATATCCAGGAGTCTGCAGCCCAGGGCAAGCCGTGGGGCCTGGTGCGGTTGGCGGAGCGGTATCGAGACGGCGAGGGAGTGGAGCAGGACCTGGGGGCGGCGCGGCGGCTTTATCGCGAAGCGGCGGAGAAAGGCCACCCCGGCGGGCATGTCGGTCTCGGGCAGCTGTATTTCAAGGGCGATGGGGTGCCGCAAAGCTCCGAGAAAGCTCTCGAGCACTACCGGCTGGCCGCCGAGGGGCGCGTGGCTGGGGCCCGGCGCCGGTTGGGCGAGTGGTATCGGGACGGGGTGGGTGTGGAAGCCAGCGATGAGGAGGCGGTGAAGTGGTACCGGCTGGCCGCTCGACAGGGCGACGCCGAGTCGTGTCTCGCTCTCGCCGATCTGTTGTTCGAGGGTCGGGCGGGGGACATGGACTCGGCCGAGCTGGCGAAGTGTCTGTCGGAAGAGGCCGGATGGGGCCGGGTGGAGGCGCAGTGGAAGCTGGGTCTCCTCTATGCCCGGGGTGCGGAGTTGGATGAAGGCGACGTGCCTTCCGACTGGAGCCAGGCCGAGTGGAGTGAAAGCTGTCGGGAGCAGAGCCTCGAGTGGTTCCGCCAGGCGGCCACCCAGGGTCATGAGGAGGCGGCTCGGCGGGTGGCTGAGCACTATGTCGAGGTGGAGGCACAGCTCGCCCACTACAAGACATTGAGCTCCTGGCCCGGCCGGCTGCCCGACCTCGATGATGCCGCCGTTCTCAACAACATCGGCGTGTGGCTCGCCAAGCGCGACGGGGGCCGGGAGAACATCGAGTGGGCACTGGGGAAAGCGCGGGCGCTCGGAGATCCCCGGGCCGAGCTCAATCTGGGGCTTCTCGACCTCGATCATGAGGCGGGTGACCAGCGCCTCGTCGACGGCATCCGCCACCTGCGCAACGCGGCGGCCAAGGGGCTGCCCGAGGCGATGAACGAGCTCGGGGTCTGTTATGCGACCGGCTGGGGGGTCGAAAAGGATCCGGCCGAAGCCGAGGCGTGGTTCCGCAAAGCGGCTGCCGCCGGCAATGTCGACGCGCAGTTCAATCTGGGGATTGTCTTTCTGCGCGGCAACGGGGTGGAGCAGGACTACCGGCAGGCCTACGAGTGGCTGGCGCAGGCGGCGAGCGCCGGCGACCCGATCACTGCGGCGATGAGGGACAAGGTCGGGGAGCTGCTCGGGGCCGAATCTTCCGTACGGACAAAAACCTAGAAGGGGTTAGCCAGTGGGCAGTGAGCAATGCGCAATGCGCAGTGGGCAGTGGGCAATGCGCAAGGGTTGTCGGAACCTACTCGTAGATCTCGAGCCGCACCTTCGCGGTTCCGGTCTCGATCATCTGCAGCTTGCGAGCCGCGGCACCCGAGAGATCGATGATCCTGCCCTCGACGAAGGGCCCGCGGTCGTTGATGCGGACCCACGCCGACCGGCCATTGTCGAGGTTGGTCACCTTGACTTTGGTATCGAAGGGCAGGGTCCGGTGCGCGGCCGTCATGGCCCCTTTGTCGTAGCTCTCACCGCTGGCGGTCTCGCTGCCGTGAAAGGAATCGGCGTAGAAGGAGGCCATCCCCTCTTCGACACTCGTCGGCTCTCCACAACCCACCAGAGCCATCAGAATGACGGCGCTGAGTGCGATGAGAGTCTTCCGTTGCATAGTGCGGCCCTTGGTAGCTTTTCCGCTCGAATTATCGCATCCGGTCCGGGCTCGCGCATCAAGACGCCCATCGCCTCGAGAGCTGAAGCACGAGCCGCTCGAGGCCCTGGAGATGGAAGAGACCGATGGGGCGGTGGGTGGGCACTGGGCTGACAGGCCTTGTCAGGCCCCGGCTAAGGTCTTTGAGGCGTCACTCGGGCGCCGCCAGACGCGAGGCGGCTTGGCGGAGCTCTTCTCGGAGCGCCGGGATGTCCTGCAGGTGATCGCGGAGGATGTCGAACAGCTCCCGGTCTGTGACCTCCTCGTAGTGGTGCGTCAGCCGTATGCGGTAACCAGCCAGCTCCTCGAAGGTGCGGGCGAGCTTGGCATCGCGGATCAGGCCTTTCTCGGCGGCAAGCCGTGCCACTTGGCGGTACTCGAGGGCGCCGAGACCATGGGCCTTCGCCAACAGGTGACGGGCGGTGTCGAGGAGACCCTCAATGCTACGCCGAATGAAGGACTCGGCTGCCCCTGGATTCCTGGGGTCCGAGGTGAACTCCTCGAAATCTGCCTGGGGGACGGACTTCAGATAATCGAGGTAGCGGTCGACGAGATCGAGCCGATTCGACACCACCTTGAGGTCGATGTCGCCCGGGGTCATGAGGTCGCGACTCCGAAGAGCTCGCGCTCGAGCTGTCGCTGGACCGGGAGAAGCTCGGCCGCGCGGCTCATGACCTCGAGTTCGAAGAGGTCGGCGCGATGGCTGTCCGAGACGGTGACGCGGTGGCCGTCGATGGCGCGAAACTGGAAGAGGGGATCGACCTGCTGCAACGGGACCAGGTCGACCGCAAGGGGCTCGAAGATCTCTTGGAAGCAGAGGTGTATCCGGCCCAGAGAGGCGAAATCGATGTTCCCTTCGCGGAAGACGATCCCGATATCGAGATCAGAACCCGCCGGCTCGACCGGCTGACCGGCGAGGAGTCGCCGGCCGTCGTCGGCGCGGGAGCCGAATAGATAGACGGCCAGGAGGCCGAAGCGATCTCGTGCGTCGTCGAGTAGTCGTTGAGGTTTCACCCAATGACTATACCCCAGGGGTGGTGCTCTATTCTCCTCGAGATCCGGCCAGAGCACCGGCAAGGAGGAGAGGAAGCGCTCGCAGTCTTCGCGGCAATCTGCCGGGCGATGTCTTGGGGCGAACGAGCAGCTGGAGTGGGCAAGCGTTGTATTCGGGATGTTTCCGGGTGCCTCTTTCTCCTGCCGCGGGTTAGAATGCCGGCACTTTGATCGGTCGGACGCTTTCCCATTTCCGGATCACCGCCAAGGTGGGCGAAGGCGGTATGGGGGAGGTCTACCGGGCCGAGGACACCAAGCTCGGCCGCGAGGTGGCGATCAAGGTGCTGCCGGAGGCGGTGGCCTCCGACGCCGAGCGGCTGGCCCGCTTCGAGCGCGAAGCCAAGTTCCTCGCGTCCTTGAATCACCCCAATATCGCCTCCATCTACCAGGTCGAGCAAGACGGTGATACTCACTTCCTGGTCATGGAGCTCGTCGAAGGTGCCACGGTCGCCGAGCGTCTGGCCAGCCACAGGCTGACGATGGCCGAGGCGCTGGAGCTGGCGGGCCAGATGGCTAAAGGTCTCGAGTATGCCCACGAGCACGGGGTCATCCACCGGGATCTCAAGCCGGGAAATCTGAAGGTCACCCCCGAGGGTCAGCTCAAAATCCTCGACTTTGGTCTTGCCAAAGCCATAGGTTCGGAAGGCGGGGACGACCTGCCTGACGGCCACCTCTCGATGTCCCCGACCATAACGGCACCCCCTACCCGCGAGGGAGTGTTGCTGGGTACAGCTCCGTACATGAGCCCAGAGCAGGCCCGTGGTCAGGTCGTCGACAAGAGAACCGACATCTGGGCCTTCGGGTGTGTCCTTTACGAAATGCTCACTGGAAAGGGAGCATTCCATGGGAAGACAGTCAGTGATGTCCTGGTGAGCGTTCTCGACCGAGAGCCCGACTGGTCGGCCCTCCCCAGCGACCTTGCTGCGAATGGGCGCCGGGTCCTCGAGCGGTGCCTGCGAAAGGATCGTCAGCAGCGACTTCGTGACATCGGCGACGCCCGGTTGGAGCTCGAGGAGTCCGGCCGCGATCAGGAGGGCGCGCCAAGGGAACTGGATCGAGCGCCGGCCCGATCACTTCGGTGGCTTGCCATCGGCAGTCTGGCCGCTTTCGCGGTGGCCATCATCGCCGCCATCTGGGGCTGGACGCGTCCTTCCACGACCGGCCCCGAGACTCGAGGCGCGGTGACCCGCTGGCAAGTCAATCTGCAGGATCCGCTTCGACTCGCCATCGGTGGCAGAACCAACCCCTTGACCATATCCCCGGACGGCTCTCGGATCGTCTTCGCCGCCGACCAGAGAGGTACCAGCCAGCTCTTTGCCCGCGACGTCGACGATTTCGAGGTGCGACCCATCCCTGGAACCGAGGGGGCCAGGAACCCCTTCTTCTCTCCAGACGGCAAACGCGTCGGATTCTTTGCCGGCACAAAGTTGCAGACGGTGGGCTTCGACGGAGGTCCGCCGAGGGTCGTGGCCGAGTCGGCACTCGACGACATGGGCTCGAGTTGGAGTCCCGACGGCATCATCGTGTTTGCCAGTTATGGTGCCGGGCTCTCCCTGGTATCGGCTGCGGGTGGTGAGCAAAAGGTGCTCACGACTCTGGACTGGGAAGCCGGAGAGGTGCAGCACCGCTGGCCACAGTTTCTGCCGGGGGGGACCACGGTCCAGTTCACCGTTGCCACCGATACAGGTTCTCGGGTCGATCTGGTTTCCCTGGAGACGGGTGAACGAAGGAAGCTCGAAGGCATCTCCAATCTCACCCGCGCCCGGTATGTTGAGAGCGGTCACCTCGTGTTCGGTCACGCCCGCGGGCTGAATGTCGTCGAATTCGATGCCGAGTCGGGGACCCTGACCGGTGAGCCCGTCTCCGCCCTCGAAGACGTCGCCTCCGTGCCCGATCTGGGGAACGCTTTCTTCGAGATCTCGGATACCGGCACCCTCGTCTTCGTGCCGGGGATCACGACCGGGGACCTCGAGCTCGTCTGGGTGGATCGTCAGGGTCGGATCACTCCGGCCGTCGCAGGCGAGGCTTCCTTCATGCACCCCAAACTCTCACCGGACGACCGACAGCTCGCGGTGTCCGCTGGATCGGAGATCGGGTTTCGGCAGATCTGGGTCTACGATCTGAGTCGCGGCACGCGGCGCCTGCTGCCGTGCGAGGGCAGCTGTAGCTCGCCATTCTGGACGCCCGACGGTCAAGAGGTCGTCTTCTCCTCGAATGCCGCCGGCTCCTGGGATCTGTTCAAGGGGGCCGTCCAGGGGACAGATCCGGCAGGGGAGTTCGTCGCCCGGGAGAATGAGCAATGGGGCGGATCCTTCTCCCCGGACGGGCGGACGTTTGCGTTCTACGACGTCCACCCCGAGACGGGTCGCGATATTTGGCTCTTCGACCTCGAGGCCCGGAAGAGCCGGCCCTATCTGGTGACCCGATTCAATGAACGGGCGCCCAAGATCTCTCCAGATGGTCGGTGGATGGCCTACCTCTCCAATGAAAGTGGCCTCGACGAGATCTACGTCGAGTCCTTCCCGCAGAGGGGTCGCAAATGGACCATCTCCACAGAAGGGGGCACCGAGCCCAATTGGTCTGCCGACGGAACCGAGCTCTTCTACCGGCAGGGAGATCAGATGATGGTCGTCGATGTCAGTCTGGGCGAGGACTTTTCGGCCACCAAACCTCGAGTGCTTTTCGAAGGTCGGTTCGAGGTCGGAGTCATCGGCAACATGGACTACGACGTCACCGCCGACAGCCAGAGGTTTCTCATGGTCAAGCGAGACGAAGCTTCTGGGCTCGTGGACCTGCATGTGATCCTCAACTGGGATCAAGAGCTGCGCCAATTGTTCACGGATCGCGAGTAGGGGCAGGCCAAGGTGCTGGATTTCGGTCTGGCCAAGGCGCTCGACGTTCAGGATTCCGGCTCGACGCCGGAAGATTTCTCCATGTCGCCGACGCTGACGGCCCACATGACCGGTGCCGGCGTCATCTTGGGCACCGCTTCTTACATGACCGTTGCCACATCTTCCCGCTCAGGTCGTGGTAAAGAAGTTGGTTGAGCGCTTTTCAGGACTAGGGCTCGTCCCCGCATCACTCGGCCAAGACTGGCCCTCTAAAAGGAGACTCCTATCCGGCCGAAGTGGTCGGAGCTTCTGCCGGCCGTTGAGCCAGCGACACCGCTAAGGGTGCTTTTCGACCAGGTCCTTGTAACCGGGGGCTTGGCGAACGCCGGCGAAGATGGGATCGGCCTCGAGGATCTGAATCGACACCATACCCCGGTTCGATGCCAGGGCCCGATCGAGGGCGTCGAGAGCCTCTTCAGTGTTGCCGAGCAACGCGTGAATGGTCCCGAGCTCCAGGAGCTTGGCGGATCCTTCGAGGACGTCGACGCTGACCGGCTGCAGCTTGACCGCCCGCTCGCCCTCGCGTACCGCCTCTTCCTCCCGGCCCACCATGGCGTAGGCCAAGCCGAGGGCAGCGTGCATCCGGGGATCGTCCGGATTGGCCAGCACCTCGCGCTCCAGGACCTCGACGGCTTCGCTGGCCGCTGCTCTCGCTTCCTCGGGCCTGCCCAGGGCTTTGAGCGCATAGGCCCTATTGAGGGCGAGCGGATTGGCATAAAACTGGTTGGAATAGAGCTCTTCGCTCAGCCCCTCGATCTCTACCAGAGCCTCGGAATATCGACCTCCCAGATAGAGGTAGTAGGCGCGCAGCAGCTTGAAGACGTCGACGCCTAGCCGCGTGTACGGCTCGATGCGTTCGGCGGCACCGAGGCCGTCTCCCTTCCACAGGAGCCAGTTCCAGGCCCTCCACACCCCCGCGGCCGCATAGTCGGGGGCCATCTCGATCGTGCGAGCGAGTTGGCGATCGGCTTCCTCGTACCGGCCCAGCTGCATGTAGGTGGTTCCCAGCGCCCGGCTCTGCTGCACCGACTTCGGGTTGAGCTCCAGTGCCTTCCGCTGTCGCGCTAGGGCCTCCTCGAATCGGCCCTGGCGTCGGATGATGTAGGCGATGGAAGCCATCAGCTCGCTGTCGTTGGGCAGGTCTTTCTCTGCAATCGTGAACTCCTCGAGCGCCTTGTCGTAGTCCCGCGGTCCCCAGTAGTAGTAGCGCCCGAACGCTACGTGTCCCTGGGGTAGATCCGGGTCGATCTCCAGCGCTCTTTCGACGGCCGTCCGGGCCGCCTCCAGCCGCTCTTCGGTGCGGTCGTGCCCGTTGAAGTAGAGCAGCGCGTGCTGTTGCGAGAGCTCGGCCCAGGCGATGGCGAACTCGGGATCGAGCGCCACTGCTTGCTCGAGAATCTGGACCGCCATGAGCCGTTCTTCTTCGCGGCTGAGCGCCTCGGCTCTCTCGGCGGCGTTCAAGGCCCTCAAATAAAGATTGTAAGCGTCGAGGTTCTCGGTGGGGGCCTCGACGGCAGCCATCTGCTCACCTCCGACCAGCGCCAGATCGAGCTCTGCGAGGACCTTGCCGGCAATCTCGGTTTGGACCTCGAAGATGTCCTCGAGGGTCCGATCGTAGGTTTCGGCCCACAGCTGGGTGTCGTCCGCCACCCTGATGAGCTGCGGGGTCACCCGCACTCGGCTGCTGCCGTCGGGATTCCGCGCCCAGCGCACCGTGCCCTCCAGCACGTAGCCGACACCAAGATCCTCGCCTACCTGCATCAGGGTCTTCCCCGTGCGGTCGTACTGAACGGCGCTCGAGCGTGAGATCACGCCCAGGTCTTTGACCGACGCCAGGCGCGCCGAGATCTCCTCGGTCATGCCGGCAGCGAAATACTCGTCTTCGGCGGCGCCTAGGTTCTCGAACGGAAGCACCACGATCTTCTTGAATTCGGGTTCGACTGCAACCGCTGACTCGCTGGGGGTTATGGACTCGACCACGGTGCCGGCCTCTCGCCCGCGGTTCATCCAAATCAGCGCCACCACGATCAGCGCTCCTGCCGCCAGCGCTGCCGGAATGAGCCAGCCGGGACGCTGCTTGGCGGCGGCGGTTGGTGGGGGCGGCACTGCCGGCATCGCCCCGGTGCTGAGCGGCACCGCCCCCGACTCGACCTCCCCCTTGAGTCCGGCCAGCTCGTTGCGCACGTCTTTGCCCGACTGATAACGAAGGTCCGGGTCCTTCTCCAGACAGTGACGGATGATTCGACCCAGATGCCGTGGCAACCCCTCCCGAATCTCGGTGACCGAATCCGGATCGTCTTTGAGGATCGACGAGGCCAGATCGATCGAGGACTGACCCTTGAACGGTCGCACCCCAGTGCTCATCTCATAGAGAAGGATGCCGAGCGAGAAGAGATCCGAGCGATGGTCGACCTCCTTGCCCTGGAGCTGCTCGGGCGACATGTAGGGGGCCGTGCCCATGGCAACCCCCTCCTTGGTCAGCCCTTCGGTCGCCAGCTCGGTCGAGTCGTCGGCAGGCTCCTTTTCCCAGAGCTTGGCCAGACCGAAGTCGACGATCTTGACCCGTCCGTCCGCCGTCAACATGACGTTGGCGGGTTTGAGATCGCGATGCACGACTCCCTTTTCGTGGGCCGCGGACAAAGCGTCGGCGATCGGGATCGCCAGCTCGAAGAAGCGATCGAGCTCGAAGCCCTGGTCGGGGATCAGCTGATCGAACGACTGTCCCTCCACCAGCTCCATGGTGAGAAAGTGTTGGCTCTCGGCCTCCTCCACAGAATGCAGGGTCACAATGTTGGGATGGTTGAGGGCGGCCACAGCCCGCGCCTCGCGCTTGAAACGCTCGAGTCGCTCGGGATCTTGCGCCAGCTCCTGCGGCAGGATTTTCAGTGCTACCTTGCGGCGTAGCTCGGTGTCCTCGGCCTCGTAGACCTCACCCATGCCGCCCGCGCCGAGCTTGGCGGTGATGCGATAGTGGGAAAGCGTCTTGTCGATCATGAGCGGTTGCCTGCGTGCGAGAACGGTCGCAGGGCTGGTCGTCCAACTCTACAAGGGTTTGTGCGCTCTGAAGTTGATCCCCAAAGTTCCGAACCGGACAGGAATTTCCTTTTCGAGGGCCAAGCTCGGTGCTCCGGCGTGCGGTGCTCGGAGGTCTTTAAGTGGAGCGATTGGCCCGGTTGGGCCGAATCCTAACACCCCGTCGGCGTCTTCGCGTCT
>CALILB010000182.1 GCA_938016625.1 uncultured bacterium
CGGTAGCTGCCCCTTGGTGATGCGGTGGTAGCAGAACGTGCACTTGTCAGCGGTCTTGGTGCGTGGATCGAGATAGCGGGCGCCGTAGGGACAGGCCTGGATGCAGTAGCGGCAGCCGATGCAGTAGTCGGTGTCGATCAGTATGACACCGTCCTCGGTCTTGAAAGTGGCGCCCACGGGGCACACCTGGACACAGGGTGGGCTGTCGCATTGGTTGCAGAGCTTGGGGACGAAGAAGGCCCTGAGGACCTCGCCGTCTTCCTCCCCCGGGAGGAATCCCCTGATTCCCCCTTCAGGGCTGTCGACGGTTACCTCTCCGTCATTGTCGAAGACGTAGCGCTCCACCCATGTCCGGAAATAGAAGGGCTCGCGTGGAACATCATTCTCGGCCTTGCAGGCCTCGACACACCTCCCACACCCAATGCACTTGTCCACTTGGATCCCCATGCCGTAGAAGTGCTCAGCCGGTTCGTACTCCTCATCCTGGGCCGCCTCGGCCAGAGCCGCCAGTGGACCGCAGGCAGAGAGCAGAACGGCCGAGCAGGGAAACTTCATCATCTTGATGAGCAACTCTCGCCTCTCGTACTCTCTGGCCATCTCCTAGCTCTCCGGAAAATGTGGATAGTGACACTGCCAGCAGAGGTATCTCTCTCCGTGGCTGCTGAGCTCGACGCGTGGTATCTCGATCGGACTGTCGGCGCCCCTGGCGTGGCACTGGCCACAGAACTCCCTTGCCGTCGGCTTTTTGGGAACAAAGGCTCGTGGACTCTCCCGGTGCTCCGGCGCCACCTCGTGGCAGGTCTCGCAGGCTAAAGAGCCGTGGTGAGAGACGGCTTTGGTTCTGGCGATCTGCGCGTGGCAGCCAGAGCAGGCTTCGGGAATCTCCGGCGGTGTCGGGTCGTGGGGGTCGTGACAGCCGATGCAGGGCTTTAGTGGATTGTGGAGACGCTCGATGATCTGCGGAAAGCCGGTGGGTCTAGAGGGAAGATAGGCATGACAGTACAGACAGACCTCACCCCGTGCCCGCGGGATGACCGGTGTCTGAGCCTCGTAGTCGTTGGCGTGCTCGGCGGAGGGACCGTGGCACACCTCACATGAGAGCGTACGGTGGTAGGAAGTGCGCTTGGCCTCGCCCTCTGCGTCGTGGCACTCCACGCAGATTTGCCAGCCCCCGTATCCGGCCTTCTGGCTCGCAACCACCGTGACGGCGTCGGCCCGGTAGTGACCTAGCTCGCCAAACGATTCGGGAACGAACTTTATTCTGACGACGACCAATACCGCGACGGCGATGATGAGCAGGATGCCAAGTCGGATGACCTGATCGGGAATCTTCCAGAGTCTCATACTCGCACGCCCCGTGTTGGCTTCTACGGACCGATCTTGGCGATCTTGGGCCTATTGGTCCACCCCTGTTGGGGTAGCGGGCCTTTACTCAGTCAGGTGGGAGTTGCACTGCCCCTTTGGGTGGGAGACGAGCCGCACTACCGGTAACCGAAGAGCATGGCGTAGACGATCAGGGCGATGAGAATCAACCCAGTGGCCAGAGCGATAAAGCCAAAGATTTTGAATCCCTTTTCGACCGGTTTGGGGAAAGGATCGACCATATGCTGTTCCAGCTGGCCGGTAGCCACCAGGTGTTCATACTCGCCCGGTTTGTCGAATTTCAACTCGTCGATCGTCAGCCTGCCGGTAAAGATGACCGGATCGATCGGAAACTTGTCGGGCCGGAAGTGGGTGTTGAAGAAGTGAATGGTGAAGATGAAACCCACTGCGAGCAGGGCCTCGTCGCTGTGGATGATGGTGGCGACGTTGACCGACCAGCCCGGGATGATGTGAGTAAAAAACTCGGGGAACCAGAGGACGAGGCCGGTCGAGCCGATGATCATGACCCCCCAGAAGACAGCAAAGTAATCGAATTTCTCCCAGTAGGTGTAGCGTCCGTAACTGGGGCGGTCACCAAGGCCAAAGAACCACTTGACCGACTGGACGACCTCTTTTAGGTCCCGTTTGTTGAAGAGGATGGAATTGGGTCCGGTAATCAACTCCAGCCACGTTCCTTCCGACCGCTTCTTTTTACGCCACACGTCCCAGAGGTGAACAAAGAAGATGACAAAGAGCGTGATTCCACCCAGGCGGTGAAGGACGCCCATGGTCTCGAATCCACCGAGTATCCAGGCCAACCCCTGGGCCCAACCCATATAAGCGAATTTAAGCGTCATGCCGGTCAGGGCCAGGGTAAAAAAGCTGATCAGCATCAGCAGATGCAGCAACCGGTTGAGTCGGTTGAAACGCCGGTAGAGCTTCTTACTGTTGGCCTTGGCCAGCGCTTTGTGAGCTTGCCATTCCTCGCGGCTGAGATAGAGCCGGGTCAGCCATGCGAGGGTGTGGAGAAGTGCGAAGGTCAGGGTGCCGACGAGCAGAGCCGTCATCCCCCAGAAGGACCAGAAGAGCCAGGGGTACTTTTCCGGATCGTGATGGGTCGCGTGGGTGAGGTAGCCGGCAAACCTTCGATGAGATCCCTCGTGGCACTGGCCACAGGTCTCGACGACGTGATCCCGACCAAGGGTCGAGTCCGGGTCGGAGGGCGGCAGAACGTTGTGCGTCCCGTGGCAGTCGTAACACTCTGCTGCTCCTGCCGATCCCAGCCTCGAGACCTTGCCGTGAAAGGTGTCGAAGAATGTCTCTGCCTCTGTTTCGTGGCACCGCCCGCACTGGTCCAGCATGCGAAAGCGGAAATCGGTCCTATCGGTGCGGCTGATGGTGTGCGAGGAGTGACAGTCCTCGCAGGTGGGGAGCTCCCTGTCGGTCTCGACATTCTCAGGCCAGTGGATACTGGTCTTGAAGATCTCCTCGATACCGTGGTGGCAGGTACCGCAGGTGTCGGCGATATTGTCCGTGTGAACCGTCGAGCCGGGATCTTGGGGTGGCAATTCCCCATGGGCACTGTGACAGTCGGCACAGGTGGCGGTGACCACCAGCCCGCTCTCGACAAGCCCCTTGCCGTGGATGCTGTCGATGTAGCTTTGATAGATGTCCGGAACCTCGCTGTCGATCCGCACTGCCGCCTGTTCCCCCAGGCGGTGGCATCTGGAGCAAAGTAAGGGCACATTGCGCGGAAAGGTGGGTGAGGTGGGGATGTTTCTGCCGAGGGTCGCGTGGTAGTCGTGGCAGTCGAGACACCCTGGGGCGTCTGGATCGTTCTGGGCCAGCAGGGTGCCGTGGGTGCTGCCCTGGAACTCGGTTACTTGATCGGGGTGGCAGATACTGCAGTCGACCGCGGAAGCGACTGTCTCGCAGGCGCGCGTGCGAGAGGGTGAGACGTCGGTATGGCACTGCGCACAGGCGGTCTCCCCGTGGCTCGAGGTGTTGTAGGCGGCTTCATCCACGAATAGGGAAACGGTCTCGCCGTCCCGCTCCATGATGAGCTCGGGATCGGCGTGACACTTCAAACAGTCCTGATTGGCGACACCGGTGGGGTAGAAGACCCGGCGGATCTTGTGCGGTGAGTGGCAATCGACGCAGGCCGGAATGACATGCGGCTCTTCCTCCCAGAGCCTTCCCTCGATGACTTTGCGGTGAACCTGCTCGATCTGACCGTGACACTGGGAGCAGGTCGTAGCGACGTTGTCGTGATGAATGCTCGAGGCCGGGTCGGTGTGAGGAAGAATATTGTGCGAGGTATGACACGAGGTGCAAACCGCGGTGACGGTCAGCCCCTGCTCGAACAGACCCTGCCCGTGGATACTCATCGAGTAGTTCTCGAGGATTCGATCCTGGGCAATGTTGCGGTCGAGAGAGACCGGTGAACCCTCCTGATGGCAACGGCCGCAGAGCAGCGGCACGTTGACGACGGCCGTGGGTGACCTGGGATCCGCTGCGGCTTGGATGCTGTGAGCGCCATGACAGGTTGTGCAGGTGGGCGCCAGCTTGTCACCGCGCGCCGCGGCCTTACCATGAAGACTGTGGGTCTCGGTTCTTATTTGCGCGTCGTGGCAAGGTGTGCAGTTTGGAGCCTTGTCCTTTGCCGGCTGGATGTCGTGTCTGCCGTGGCAGGCACTGCAGGTGGGTGCCTGCGGTCCGCCTCTGGCGGCTATCCGTCCATGTAGGCTGCGCTCGTGCTCTGCGGCTTCTCTGTCGTGGCACATGCTGCAGTCGACCGGCGCTACTTCCTCGTCGTGGAAATCGGTGCCCTCGAGATCCATATGACACATGATGCAGTCGACGTCGGCGTGAATCGACGCGGAGAAGGCCTCGGGGTCGACGTGGACCGAGATCTCGAGTCCATCGCGAGTTCCGGTGAGATCGGGGTCCTCATGACACATGAGGCAGTCTTCGTTCTCCTGGGTGCTGGCGGTCAAAGGGATGAGAAGGGCAAGCGCCGAGAGAACGGCTATCCGGACGAGTGGAGGACAACTCTGGATGTGGCAGAAGTTGCGCATGCGGATGTGGCCCCTGGTGGATAAGTGGCGGCTCCACCAAGACAGAGGCGGGGTAGTTCCGTCTCGGTGGAGCCAGGTTGTGTCTACCCCGAAGCACAAGGCTCTGGGGTATGTTCCCACCCAAAGCTTGCCCGCTGCGGCGAGCTTTTGCCACCGCCTGATGGGTAGTCCGGGCCGCACCCAAAGGCAGTGCCCGGAACTACCCGATCAGGTAGGTCATCTCGGTTGGGAGGTATCGGGTAGTGCGGCGCGGTCCTGTCGGGCTGAGATCTCCCGGATCTTCAGTCCCAAACCGACGAGAACCGCAAGGATGATAATCAGGGAGACCGCCAGCCCGCGGCGACGAAAGGCGAGATGCTCGAGGGCCTCATGGCCGGCCGCGAGCGCTGCCGCGGCGTGGTCGAGACCCTCGCGGTGTTGCTCGACAAAAGGTCCGTCTTCTTCGACGGAGAAACCATGAACCAGCACCTCGAGGCCGATCTGGGCATCGACTGCTTGATCGATGGCGAGGACCGCATCGCGGGTCTCCACACCACCGCGTCTGGCTCTGAGCTGTATCCGCTCCGCTCTGGCGGTGGCGGACGTCAGCTCTTTCATGAGCCGCAGGATCTCTTCGGCGGTGTGAGCGCCCACGGGCTCGTCGGCCAAAACGGGTTCTGTCGCATGGCAATTCTCGCAGCGAACAACGCTGGCCCGCGCCTGCTCACCCGTCGCCGGATCTTCGTAGGTGTAATAGGTCTTGCCGAGGCGAAACTTGGTAAAGAACCGATTGAACTCCGGCCGCAGAGCCGGCGTGTCCTCATCAGGCCCGGATGCCACTGTGTGAGTGTGAAGGACCAAGGACTGATCGACCAGCCAGTTGAAGAGGTCTTCGCCTTCGAGTCCTTGAGTCTCTGCTTCCGCCATTAGGCGCTCTCGCTCTTCGAGGTAGCTTTGGCGACTCCTTTCGGGTTCTTCATCCTCGAAATCGAGCGAGTTGCTACCTTCGTGGCAGAAGTGACACGGGGTCGGCGGCAGGGGTGAGAGAAGCGCTACCGTCGGCCGCACCACTCCATGGTTTCCATGGCAAGCTGCGCATTCGCCAAAAGACCGTACGTCCGTTAGCTGCGCCTGTGGCTCTGAGTCGTCGTGGCAGGCAGCGCAGCCTTCGGCGCCGGCTTCGGCCAGATACTCGTTGTGGGATTCGAACCCGAGATTCTTGGGGCTCTGGCGGAAGATGTTCGCTTCCCGACCGTGACACTGACCGCAGACGAAGGCCACGGAGTCGAGCCCCGGCGGCATCGCGCCATGGTTACCATGGCAGTCGTTGCAGGTCGGAGCTGTGAGGTCCTCCTTCTCGAACATCGCTTTCGCATGCACACTTTGTTGCCAGCGGGCAAACTGATCGACCGGTAGCGGTCGGCCATCTGGCAGCGTGTAGCCACTCATTATCTCGGGTTCACCATGGCATGCTCGACAGGTCTCGCCAACCTGGGTGGGATACACCGTGGAATCCGGATCATCCGTTCGCCGGATGCCGTGGGTCCCGTGGCACTCCGTGCAGGTGGCCACATTGTGATCACCCTTGGCAAGGGCGAGTCCGTGCTGGCTGGTCCAGTACTCCTGTTCCTGATCCACCCGTGCTCCAGGCCTGAATCGCCTCATATAAGTCAGATCGGAGTGGCAAGTCCCGCAGAAGCCGGGCATCTCGCTTTTTTCGGGCACACCGCGGTATGGATTCTCGCTGTGGGCCTCATCCATTGCGGCCCCCATGTCATCCGCGATCAGTGGGTCCGGATTACCTCCGTGACAGTCGTGACAGGAAAGGCCGACCTCGGCGTGGATGTCCAGCTGGAATTCTTGAGCAATAGCCAAGAGCTCTGAGGAGAAGAAATCAGCGTCGGTGTGGCAGGCGACGCAGGACGTCTCTGCGGCCACAGATGTCTGTGCAAAGGCCGCGGCGCAGGAAATAACCACCAATACGAAGTAGAGATGTCTCACTTGCTCTCTCTCCTTGGAACCCTTCGTGTTCCATATCCCAGGACTGCCATGACGACCCCGGTAAGCAAAACTATGTACACCGGGACCAGCGATCGATAGCCCCAGGCGGTCATACCGACTATGTAGACCAAGGCCAGCACTCCGATCCAGGTGAACAGCGGGCTGTCTCCAGTCCGATTCACCTTGAGGTCGAGGAAGGGAACGAGCATCAAGAGCAGGCCGGCCAGCGAAAAGAACAGGATCGGGATAGCTTCGTATTCGATGCCAAGGATCTCACCACCGGGGACGAGCTTCAGCGTCTCGAACATGAACATGAAGTACCACTCCGGCCGGATGTCCTTGAAGGCGGGGGCAAACGGATCCGCTTTCTCTCCGAGCTCCCAGGGAAACAGGGCGGCGATGGCAGCCAGCACACCGAGAGCAAGCACCCAGCCAAACAGGTCCCGCAGGGCAAAGTTGGGGAAAAACTTCATCGGCCTTCTCCGAGAAGCCTCTTCTTCCTGCTTTGGAGGCACGCTCATTCCTTGGATCTGAACCAACAAGAGGTGAGCTCCAAGCAGGACTACGGTTACCGCTGGGAGGATGGCGACATGCCAGCCATAGAAACGGGAGAGAGTTCCACCGGTGACGCGCTCGCCCCCGCGTAGGAACCGCAAGGTCCATTCACCGACCAATGGCACCGCTCCGGCGATGTCGGTTCCAACCTTGGTGGCAAAGAAGGCCAGCTGGTTCCAAGGCAGCAGGTAGCCGGAAAAGCCGAACCCCATGGCAAGAAACAGCAGCAGGCACCCCGTGATCCACGTCACTTCTCGCGGCTTGCGGTAGGCCTTGGTGAAATAGACGGTGGCCAGGTGGACAAAGGCAAAGAAGACCATCAAATTGGCCGACCAGGAGTGGACCGAGCGGATCAGCCAACCAAATGGCACCGTTGTCATGAGGAACTCCACCGACTCGAAGGCTTCTTCGGCTGATGGACGGTAATAGAGCATGAGGAGAATGCCGGTGACTACCTGCACAATGAAGAAGAACAGCGTCATGCCACCGAGGTAATACAAGACCGTGTACCGGTGTACCGGCACCGTCTTCTTGGCGGCGAACTCCCTGGCCTCTGAGACAGGAAGTCGGGCATCCAGCCAGCTGCGGGCCTTGTCGATGTAGTCCATACTCAGGCCCTCGATACCACTATGGACTGGGGTTCGCCAGCACCCTTGTAGACCAGATCGACCTGAAAAGGCTCCAGCGGTTTTGGCGGGGGTCCGGCGACCTGTTGCCCATGGAGGTTGTACTCGCCATTGTGACAATTGCACCAGAGCCGCTTCTTGTCCTTCTGGAATTCCACAATGCAGTCGAGGTGGGTACAGGTGCCGGCAAATGCGCGAAAATCGCTATCGGCCACACGAACAAGGATCACCGGCTCGACCCCAAAGCGGATGATCTTGTAGCCGTTCTCGAGCAGCTCGGGATCATTGGTCGCTCCGGCTTCGACCTGGTTGGTGCTCGCCTCCGGTACCTCGGGCGGGCTGATGAATCTCAAAACGGGGTAGAAAATCGAGGCCAGCAGAGCCCCCGACGAAGTTCCGAGGAACCAGTTCAGGAACCGGCGGCGTGAGGTGTCCTGGATCTCATTCTCCATGCAGAAATGCTCCTGGAAGGCGTCTTGCGTTGCGTGAGCTCATGGGGTGAAAATTGGCAGGTTACATTATCGCGAAATGTGATCTCTTGGCCAGGCACCTTATAGCATCGAACACCCGTGTCAGTGACCACCTAAAAGGGTAGGTCGTGGTGTCCGCTGCACCGACTCTCGAGCCTCTGGTAGCCTAAGGACCGTAGTCTGAAGGAGCCTCGACATGACGAGAAAACTGTTAGCCAGGGACATCATGAACCCGGAGGTGATCAAGGTTCGAGAGGAGATGCCGGTCAATGAGCTTGGGGCTCTCTTCACCTCGCAGGCGATCTCCGGTGCGCCGGTGGAAAACAGTAAGGGGGCCTTGGTTGGCGTCGTTTCGGTGACCGATATCGTGCGCGCCACGTCGATGGGTGGCAGGGAGGTCGTGACGACCAGCGAACCCAACTTCTATGTCAGAGGCTGGGAGGAAGAAGTCAGCCTCGACGAGCTGGGTGAGCTCCACCTCGAGGAAGAGGGGCTGCTGGTCAAGGACATCATGACGCCGTCGGTCTTCGCCGTGGATCACGATGCCCCGATCTATCATGTGGCCGAGAGCATGATGGAGTCCCACCTCCATCGGCTGCTGGTTGTCGAGGACGACCGGGTTATCGGCATCATCAGCACCTCCGACATGTTGCAGCTGCTGGGAAAAGGCACACCGGATCTCGGCGACGTGGCCCTCAAGACCACCACCGATCTGTCCTTTGACGATGCGGTGGAAAGATGCCGCGAGTCGCTCGCTGCCGGTGGCTTTGGTGTGCTCACTGAGATCGACATCCAGGCGACGCTCAAGAAGAAACTCGACGTTGACACCGAGCCCTTCCTCATCCTCGGCGCCTGCCACCCGCCGTCCGCCTACAAGGCGATTTCAGCGGCACCCGATGTCGGGGTTCTGCTGCCCTGCAACGTCACCGTCTCGGTAGAGGGGGGCAAGACCGTGGTCCGGGCGATGAACCCGGCCACTGCGCTGGGTGTGCTCGAGAGCGATGAGCTGGAAGAGGTCGGAGCCGAAGTTGGAGCAGCCCTACAGCAAGTAGTAGATTCAGTGTCAGGCTGAATCGGCCGGCTCCAGATCCTTCCCAAACGACTTCACCGTCAACACCGGACACTCGGCGTGGCGCAGCACTTCGCTGGCCGTGCTCCCCAGCAGCATGCGCTCCAGCCCGGTGAGACCGTGGGTGGAGATGACGATCATGTCGGAGTTGTTCTGCTCGGCGTGGCGGATGATCTCGGCGGCGGGTCGGCCGCTGGTGACGAATTTGTCGTAGGCCACGACGGGACCATCCATCTCGTCCATCAGCTGGTCGATCGCCTCGTTCGATCGCGCTTCCAGCTCTTCCAGGTGCTTGGCTACCGACAGACCGCCGATAGGGGCGTAGAAGTAGGGTAGGTTCGGCTCCTCGATGGTGTGCAGCAATTGCAGGCGGGCCTCGTAACGAGCCGCGATCTGGATGGCAAACGAGAGCGCCTTCTTAGAGTGGTCGGAGAAATCGATCGGCACCAGGATGGTCTCGATCGTCTCGATCGGTCGCGGCTCCTCTTGTTCCCGCAGCGTCAGGACCGGGCACGGAGCGAGGCGGACGACCTCCTCGGCGACGCTTCCCAGGAACAGACGTGCAGGACCCCGACGTCCGTGGGTCCCCATCACGATCAGGTCGATGTCGTGCTCGTCGGCGTAGTCGAGAATCACCTCGCCGGCGGAGAAGCCCCTGACTTTGGCCTCGCGGATGGTGAAAGTCTTGGACTGGCTCTGCTTGACGATGTTGGCCATCTCCGAGTCCGCGATCTCGAAGAGCTGCTTGAATATATCGGAGGGCTCGGGAAACTGCTGCGAAGGATCGCGCGGGTCGTAGTCATGCAGCACGATGGCGTGGAGCATGTGCAGCTCGGCCTCGAACTGTTCCGCGAGAAAGAGGGCCTGCATCAGCGCCTGATTGGCGCAGGTCGAAAAGTCGGTGGGGTAGAGGATTTGACGGATCTTCAACATGATGTCTATCTGCCCTGGGGGCTCTATTCGTCGTCGGTCGGAGGTTCGACGATGCGTTTTCTGAGAGCGTAGGCCACCACCTGGGCCCGGTTGTGGAGGTGTAGCTTGTCGAGAATGTTGCGTACGTGGAACTTGATGGTGTTCTCGCTGACGCCGAGGAGCTTGGCCAGTTTGCGGTTCGAAGTCGTCCCCTGCACCATGAGCTCGAGGACCTGACGCTCCCGATCGGTCAGCGCGTCGGGATCGTACTGCTCCTTTGTCTGGCGCTTGGGCCGGGCGAACTCGTCCAGGAGCTTTCTGGCCACTGCCGGCGTCAGAGCCGGCTCGCCCCGCTCTACACCCTCCAACAGAGAAAAGAACTGACCCGACTCCAGGTCTTTGAGCAGATAGCCCTTGGCCCCGGCCTTTATGGCGTCGAACAGATGGGTGTCGTCGTCCGAAGCGGTGAGGATGATGACTTTGACGTCCGGCAGCTCTGCGGCCAGCTGTTTGGTGGCTTCCAGGCCATCCATCTCCGGCATCGTCAGATCCATGAGCACCACATCGGGCTTTGTGTCCCAGGCCATCTCGACCGCCTCTTTGCCGTCTTTGGCCTCGGCCACGACGTTCAGATCGTGGGCTTCGAGAAGGCTCCGCAAGCTATCGCGAAACAGAGCATGATCGTCGGCGATGAGAATTCGCATAAAGGTTTGTCTCAGAGTTGTTCTGCGGTCAAGGGAATGTCTATCTTAACCTTTGTTCCATTTCCGGGCGAGCTGTCGAGATCGAGCGACCCGCCGATGCTCTCGGCGCGCTCCTTCATGATGGCGAGGCCGAATTGGGGAAACGCCGCTCGGGCGCGGGCCGCTGGATCGAAGCCGGTGCCGTCGTCTTCGACGGATGCCGAAATAGACCGGTCGTTTTGACGCAGCTCGACCCGCGCGTGGTGGGCGCCCGAGTGTTTGCGGGCGTTGGACAGCGCCTCCTGGATGATTCTCAGCAGCTGGAGCTCGATGGTGGGTGCAATGGTGATCTCACCGTGTATCTTGAGCTCGCCGACGATGCCACTCTGCTTCTCCCAGCGGTCGATGAACTCCCCGAGGGCCTCCTCGAGGCACTGATCGGGGCCCACCTGGGTGCGGAGGGCGACAATGCCTTCGCGCGCGTCGGTGTAGACATCGCGCGCCGCGGCCGCCAGCTGCTCGAGCTGTCGACTGGCCTCCTCGACCCGATCGCGCTGTAGGTACTCCTTGACCGCCTGCGCCTTGGTGTTGACGTAGGCGAGAATCTGGGCCAGGCCGTCGTGGATCTCGCGAGCGATGCGGACCCTCTCTTCGGCCACCGCCAGATTGCGGAGCTGGTGATGGAGGTGAGCGTTGTCGATGGCGATGGCGGCCGACGTGGCGAAGCGGATCAGACTCTCTTCGTCCTCGGCCGAGAATTCCGGCGTCGACTTCTTCTCGGCGACGTAGAGGTTGCCGCGAAAGGGGCTCTTGCAGAGGATGGGAACCGCCAGCAGAGTGTGCATCCGCGGGTGGTGGGGTGGAAAGCCGACTGACCTCGGATCGCTGACGACGTCCGGCAGGCGGAGCCGCTGGCCTTCTCTCAGGACAGTGCCCAGCAGACCTCGGCCTTCCGGCGGCGAGCCGATCCGCGATCGCTCCTCGTCGCCGATGCCGGAGGTGATGAACTGGCGAACCTCGCCCTTTTCGTTGTAGACGGCGACCGCTCCGTACTTGGCCTCGAGCAGCTGGCGGGCCTGGTCGACGACCTTTTGCAGCACGGTCTCGAGCGAGAGCTCGCCATAGATGTCGAGCGCCGCCCGGTGCAAGGCCAACAGCTCCCGGTTCTGCCGCTCCCGCTGCTGGTGAAGACGGGAGAGCACATCGAACACCGCGCCAAAGAAGAAGACGCTACCGACCAGGATCACCAGATCCATGACCAGACGGCCGGACCAGGAATCGAAAAAGGGGTAAAGATGGTAGCGGCCGTACTCGACAAAGACGAAGAGGACCACCAGGATCCACAAGAAGGTCCATTTGAGTCGGCCGAGTGTCATTTTCGCCCTGTCGTGTCGATCGGGCTGAGCGTCAATACACCTTTACCGAGCGAAACCTCGGTTCCGGTCGACTAGATTCTATGCGATGAAGGGTAGGGCTAGTCGGGCTGCGAGCGGTTGCGGGTGAGCTTCTTGGTGGCCACCCCCGCCAGCGTGTAGAAGGGGCACCAGCCGATGAGCCCGGTGACCAGCGGGATAAAGCCGAAGATCTTGAGCGCCGCCCCCCAGAGAGTGCCGTCGAGGACCGACCACCCGACAAGAATCATCGCCAGACCGAGCAGGGTGCGAAGAACTCGGTCCCAGACAGCTTCGTTGGTGAACTGCATGGTGAGGGTATAGATGGTTCCGTCTCCCGGGCGCATATCGCCAGCGGTTTGTATCCACAGAATGCCTGGATTTGCCGCCGAATACCACTGCCCAACGGGTAGTTTTGGGGCGCCGAGAGGTGGCTCGAAAACCCTTTCTCCGGGTGGTCCAACTCGACTTCGAGCCACCCCTGCGGGTAGTTCTCCCGGGACCCGTGGCCCGTGGTCGGGCTAGTGGGCGTCGAATCGGACCAGGTAGTTGACCGGAGCGAACTGGTCGCTCAGGGGCTCGACCGCCAATAGATCGAGATCGACATGGACGTGGCGCCCCGCGATCTCCTCCAGGCTGGGCTCGAAGTGCCAGCGCCGGTCGAGCTCGGTGGCTCGGGTCTCGAGTGCGGTGAGGGGCAGACGGGTGCTACCCGACGATGCCATGACGAATTGGTTTGTAGAGGCCTGGATCGACACCACGTAGACCGAGGGGAAGACCTCCGAGACGCTCCGCAGCATGGCGCGGGCAAAGGGCCGATCGAGGCTGGAGGACAGGTTGATCCCCAGGACACCACCAGGGGCGAGGTGCCTGGCAACCTCTCTAAAGAACTCCACCGTGCACAGGTGAAAAGGAATCGAGTTGCCGATGTAGGTATCGACGTAGACGTAGTCCCAGTGCTTGGGGCTCGCGGCCAGGAACCTCCGGCCGTCGTCGACGTGCACGCCTATCCCAGGCTCATCCTCGAACAAGAAGAAGCGCCGTGCCACCTCGGGGATCGCCGGGTCGATGTCCACGTAATCGACTGCCAGCTCCGGAAGTTGTGTGCGCAGATAGGTGCCCACATTGCCGGCCCCCATCCCCACGACCAGAAGACTCTCCAGCTCCGGCTGGATAAGCAGGGCGCCGGCGGCGAAGCGCGGATAGGCGCGAGCGACCGGGAGACCGTCG
>CALILB010000183.1 GCA_938016625.1 uncultured bacterium
CGCCTCCCGGGTCGAGAGTTGGGTGGCTCGAAAAGCAGGCCAGAGGCTGGCAAGAGCGGCCAAGCTCACGGCTAGAACGAGCAAAGGGCGGCCGCTTCAGCTAGGCGTGCCCGCCCGAATGTAGTCCACAGCCACGCCCTCTGCTAGTCTTTGCGCGATGTGCTGACACACCGGCCACTCCCCCAGTCCTCGCTCACCTCTGTGGCCTCGGTCGTCTTCGTCATCGCGGGCTGTCTTCTCCTCGCCACCATTGTGGTTGGGCAGGTCGAGCGGGTAGAGATCGAGACCCGTCAGCTGCTGGCCGATGGGCTCCCCTTCGGGCTTGCCGGGGCCTACGAGAAGCTGGAGGGTCGAGTCGTTCTATCTCTCGATCCGGCCGACCCGGGAAATGCACGGGTCGTCGATCTGGACAAGGCGACCCGGCGCCAGGACGGCCGGGTGGAGTACGCGGCCGATCTCTACATCCTGCGCCCGGTCGATCCGCGGCGGGGCAACGGTACCGCCCTGGTGGAGGTCCCCAACCGGGGTGGCAAGGCGATGGTGCGTTATTTCAACCGGGGTGCCACCAGGAGCCGCGACCCGATGGCTGCCGCCGACCTGGGCGACGGCTTTCTGATGCGCCACGGGTTCTCGCTGGTCTGGCTCGGCTGGCAGTACGACGTTCCCCCGGATCCCGAGCTCCTCCGGCTCTACCCGGCCCGGGCTACGGCCGTCCAGACTCCCATCGAAGGGTTGGTGCGCGCCGACGAGGTTTTTGCCGAGCGGCGGCTCACCTTTTCTCTCGGACACCGCGGCCACGACGCCTACCCGGTGAGCGACCCGTCCGATCCCCGCAACGTGCTGACCGTTCGTGACTCCCGGCTCGGAGAGCGCCGAGTGATTTCCCGTGACAGCTGGAGCTTTGCCCGCTGCGACGAAGGCAAACCGGTAGCCGATCCGCGGTCCATCTGTCTGCCCGCGGGCTTCGAGCCGGGGAAGATCTACGAGGCGGTCTATGTCGCCCGCGAGCCTGCGGTCGTCGGGCTCGGTCTGTCGGCGGTGCGCGATCTTGCCTCCTATCTTAAGCACCATCCAGAAAGTCCGGTGTCGGCCCAGCGGACGATCGGTTTTGGGGTCTCGCAGACCGGCCGCTATCTGCGTCAGTTTCTCTACCAGGGATTCAATGCCGATCTCGAGGGCCGACCCGCTTTCGACGGTCTTCTCATCCACACCGCAGGCGCCGGCCGCGGCAGCTTCAACCACCGCTTTGGCCAGCCCTCGCGCGACGCCCACCGCTTCTCCGCCTTCTGGTACCCCACCGACCTGTTTCCCTTCACCGGCGCGGTCCAAAAGGACCCCGAAACCGGCCTCGAGGATGGTCTGCTGAAAGTCCTTGCCGGTTCACCGGCGATGCCGCGGATCTTCTTTACCAACTCGGGCTACGAGTACTGGGGGCGGGCGGCCTCGCTCATCCACATCTCGGTCGACGGGCGCCGAGACGTTCCACCCGAGCCCAACGTTCGCAGCTTCCACTTCGCTTCGGCCCAGCACTTCGTGGGCTCCTTTCCACCCGAGCCCCGCCGGTCGCTCTACGACACCAACCCGGCAAACTTCTTCTTTCTTCTACGTGGCCTGCTCTCAGCGCTCGACGATTGGGTGAGCCGTGGGGTGGCGCCGCCACCCAGCGCCATTCCCTCGATCGCCGACGGCACACTGGTGTCGCCAGACGAGCTCGCCTTTCCGAGGATCCCCGGGTTGAGCTCGTTGCCGGCTCCCCACCAGGCTCATCGGGTGGATTACGGACCCCGGTTTCGCGGTCAGGGAATCGTGGATCTCCAGCCACCGCGGGTGGGTCGTGCATTTCCGGTGCTGGTCCCCCAGGTCGATTCAGACGGCAACGAGCTCGGCGGGCTACGGCTGCCCGAGATTGCAGTGCCGCTGGCGACCTACACGACCTGGAATCTGCGTGCTCCCGAGATCGGGGCAGCGCACGAGATGGCCGATTTTGTCGGTGCCTTCCTCCCCTTTGCTCTTACCCGCACCGAAGGTGAACGCAATGGAGATCCCCGTCTCTCACTGGAGGAGCGCTATGGGAGTCGCGGCGAATTTCTGGGCCGCTATACCGAGGCTGCGGTCGAGCTCATGCGCCGACGCTATGTTCTTGCCGAAGATCTGCCGGAGATGATCGAACACGCTGCAGAGCTCTGGGATCTCGTCGTCACCGAAGCAGATCCCTGACGGCTCTAGTCTTCATCGTCCTCGACAACGACGGCGGTGCCGAAGGCCAGGAGCTCGGCCGCCGCTTTCATCACCTCGGAGGTCGAGAATCTCACCTCGACCACGGCATTGGCCCCCAGCTTCTGCGCCTCCTCTACCATCCGATCCACGGCCTGCTCCCTGGCTTCGGCCATGAGCTTGGTGTACTCGCTGATCTCGCCACCGACAACACTGCGGAGGCCGGCCACGATGTCACGGCCGACATGCCGTGCCCGGATGGTGTTTCCCCGCACCAGACCCAGGGTTCTGACGAT
>CALILB010000184.1 GCA_938016625.1 uncultured bacterium
CGATCCAAAGAAGGTCGCGGCCGTGAAGAAGGTGCTGCCGGATGCCGTCTTCACGGAGTGGCGACGGATCCGTAGCGCCATACGGAAGGCCATCGCAAGCCCGCCGACCGACCCGGTGCGACCGGGGGCGATGGCCGGCTATTCGGGAACCCCTCTGCCCAAGAAGCTCGGCATCAAGCAAGGGTCGGTCGTGGCAATCATGGGGGCTCCCGATGACTTCGAAGAGACGCTGGGTGGCCTGCCCGACGACGTCCGGCTGCGCCGCCGGGCGGGCGGTCGAGCCAGTCTCGTGCTCCTCTTTACCAAGAGAGTGGCGGAGCTCGAGCAGCGGTTCCCGGTGGCCGTTCGGACGATGGAGGAGGGGGGGAGTCTGTGGATTGCCTGGCCCAAGCAGGCCTCCGGGGTCGCCACCGATCTCACCCAAAACAAGGTGCGTGCCTATGGCCTCGACAGAGGCCTGGTCGACTACAAGATCTGCGCCATCGACGAGACCTGGTCGGGGCTGCGCTTTGCCTGCCGTAAGAGCTGAATTTGCACGAGCTTTGGGGAGGGAGAATACTCGATGAAGGGAACGACCAAGACTCTGGCTGTGATGATCTTTGTACCTGTTCTCGGCTGTCGACAAGCACCAAGCGAGCCGCCACCGCAGGAGACCCTGCGTATCTATCTCGCCCGTCACGGACAGACCGACTGGAACGCCGAGCGGCGGCTCCAGGGACACACCGACACCGAGCTCAACGACATCGGCCGACGTCAAGCGGCGGAGCTGGCCGCACGGCTGGAGGGGATCACCCTCGACGCGATCTACTCGAGCCAGCTGCGCCGGAGCCGGGACACCGCGCTGGTGGTCGCAGGCGAGCGTGAGATCGAGAGCCTCGCCGAGCTCAACGAGCAGATGCTGGGCGAGTTCGAGGGCGCCTATCTCGATGGCCGTGACCAACAAGCGGTGACCGATTTCGAGCGTCGCAGCGCCGACCCCAACGACACGATGGGAGGCGGGGAATCGATTGATCAGCATCTGGCACGAGTGGAAAGCGCGCTCGACCAGATACGTGGCCGGCACCCGAGCGGGCAGATACTGATCGTCGGTCACGGCGGCACCAATACCCAGATATTGCGCGCGTTGCTCGATCTGAGCTTCGAAGAGTCCGGAGAGATCTCCCAGGCCAACTCGGAGCTCTACCTCATCGAGCTGTCTCCGGATCGTGACCCCAGGCTGTGGAAGCTCATTCCCGAGGAGAATTTGAGTGAGCTCTGAACGAAAAGTAGGCAGACGGCTCTTGTGGGTGCTGATTGCCGTCGTCATCATCATCCAGCTCATCCCGGTCGATCGCTCGCATCCACCGGCGCGCTCGGAGATCGAAGCGCCCCCCGAGGTGATGGAGATACTGCGTACGGCCTGCTACGACTGCCACTCCTACGAGACCGATTGGCCCTGGTACGGATACGTGGCGCCGGTGTCGTGGTGGCTGGCTCACCATCTCGAAGAGGCCCGGGAGGAGATGAACTTCTCCGATTGGGGTCTGATGGAGCCCGGCAAGCAGGCCGAGCTGCGGGAGGAGATTTGGGAGGAGGTCGAGGAGGGGGAGATGCCCCTGCCGTCCTACCGCCGCGTCCATCCCGAGGCTCGGCTCGATGACCGCCAACACCGGGTGCTCGAAAACTGGTCGCACGGTGAGGTCTCGAGGGTCGACTCCGACGTGGTCTATGGCACGGCGGCGGACCGGGTACTGCTGATGGATGTCCACCATCCCGAGCACCCCAAGGGGGTCGGGGTGATCTCGGTTGCCGGCAGTGCTTGGAGGGCCGACGAGGCGGCCCACGCAGAACCGTTGAAGGAGCAAAGGGGGTATGTGGAGGCCTATGTCGAGCCCCTGGTGGCGGCCGGCTATACCGTATTCAGTCTCAACCACCGCGGCGCTCCACCCTTTCCCTATCCGGCGGCGGTGGAGGACACCCAACGCGCCGTTCGCTTTGTCCGTCACCACGCCGAGCAATTTGGTGTGGCGGCTGAGGCTCTGGGGGCGGTCGGCTTCTCCTCGGGTGCCAATTTGGTGAGCCTGCTTGGTGTCAACGATGGGCGGGGTCGGGCCGATGCCTCCGACCCGGTCGACAGGGAGAGCTCAAAGGTCCAGTGTGTTGTCGGGTTGGCGACGCCGACCGATCTGTCCCGGCTGAGAAGGGACCTCGTCGGACCCTACCTCGGAGACGAGCCGCAGCCGGCAACCGCGGTCTCCTTGGAGGCCTCACCCGTTACCCACGTCACCGCCGATGACGCGCCCACCCTCCTCGTCCATGGGGAGCGCGACCGAACCGTCCCCAGCTCGCAATCGGTACTGTTCGAGCAGCGACTGCGTGAATCCGGTGTCGAGGTCAAGCTCGTTTTGCTGGAAGATCAGGCTCACCCCATCGCGCCGAGTGCAGGCGAGCCGTCCGTGGTCGAAGAGCTTCTGGAGTGGCTCGATCGACACCTTCTCGAGTCACCCAGCTCCGCATAGAAAGGAAGAGATCAACAATGGTTAACGAATCAGCTGACAAGAGCTGTTTGGCCTGTCATCGCGGTACCAACGAGACGCCGCTCATCGCGCTGGAGTACCAGGAGAAGAGGATCTGGATCTGCCCCCAGCACCTTCCCATCTTGATCCATGATCCAGCGCGGCTGGTGGGTGTGCTTCCCGGTGCCGAGAATCTCTCGCCGGCCGAGCACCACGACTGAGTTTTAGCTCTCCGTGGAGGGATCGGGAAGCTCGAGGCAAGCGGTGATCAGATTCCGCTTGGCGAAGTGAAATCGCGTGAAGAGGCCCAGGTGGCCTTCGCCACCGAGTAGCTCGCGGGTGATCTCTGCGATGCTCTTTTCCTGAGCGTGGAGTCGGTGGACCTCACCGCGGAGCGAGACCAGATAGTCGAGCTTGCGGGCCAAAGCCTCCCGCCCCGCCGAGATCACGCCCCGATGCGAGCAGAGGAGGGTGTCGAAGTTCAGTTCGAGAACCCGTCTCAGGCTCGCGATGTGCTCACCCAGGTTTTCGTCGTGACGTAAATAGCGGGTGCGCGCGGCGATATAGAGGTCGCCGGTAAAGAGCCAACCCCGGTCGGGCTCGAGATAACAGGTCGAATCGGGCGAGTGGCCGGGAGCGGGGATGGTGACGAGCGACATCCCCCTGGCGAGCTCGATTCTGTCGGGGACCGGCGCGGGATTCACCTTGCGTGGACGGCCCCAGATCAGCCGGCGGTAGAGCTGGACCTCGTAGCCCTTCGCCAGCGGCTCCACCCCTTCTCGAGGTGAAAGTACAGGTGTCTTCAGGGTGTGCCGGATCGGTGCCAGGTTGCCGCTGTGGTCCTCGTGATGGTGGGTGACGAGAACCCTGCGGACCTCCTTCTCCTCCAGAAACCGGCGTACAAAGCGCCACTGGTTGGGGGGACCGGTATCGATAACCGTGCCACCGAGACGGTAGAGGATGCAGGTGGTGTTGATCTTTGATGTGAACCGGCCGACCCGGATGCCCTCGATGCCGGCAAACTCGATGCGATCGACGACTGACATGGCGGCGA
>CALILB010000185.1 GCA_938016625.1 uncultured bacterium
GATGGAGTCGATGCAAGTGGAAGTCGACCGCCTGCTCGATCTGGTCAAGCGGGAGATCCTCGACCGCAAGGCCGGGGTGAACCGCAAGTACGCGTTGGTCAAGGTCTCCCGCGGCCCGCTCAGCAAGCCCTGAGACGGTCATGGGCACAACCAAGTAGATCCGCCGGATCGGCCGGTCTTTCGGGACCCTGCCGATCCGGCTTTTTTTGTGCCTTGGCGGACCCGGAGAAGATCGTCCCCCGTGCTACCATTTCGCCATGGTTGGAACAGTGGATGACGTGGCTGCGGCCGTCTGTCCAAAGTGCGGAGGCCGGGGCTGGGTGATAAGCCAGGACGACGTCGCGGCGACGGCTCATCCATGCGACTGTCAGCGGCAGCATGCGGCCCCTCGCCTGCTGGCCGCGGCTGCGATCCCACCCCGTTACCGTAGCTGTACCCTCCAGGACTTCAAACCGGGTGGCAAGGCGCCCCTGTTGGAGGCTCAGAGCGTCAGCCAGCGCTATGTGGACGACTATGTCGGCGAGGACGGGCGTTTTCGCGAGGCGGGTCTGCTCTATATCGGTCCGCCGGGTGTCGGCAAGACCCATTTGGCGGTGGCCGTCCTCAAGGAGCTGATCGGCCGTTACGGTGTGCGGGGTCTGTTTGTCGACTTCACCTCGCTGATTCATCAAATCCAGTCCACCTTCGATCCGGGAACACCGGTCACCAAACACCACGTCCTCAAACCGGTGATGGAGGCGGAGGTGTTGGTGCTTGACGAGTTGGGATCCCAGAAGCCGACGCCCTGGGTCAACGAGATTCTCTACCTCATCCTCAACAATCGGTACACCAGCCGACTGACGACGTTCTTCACCACCAACTACAGACTGCCATCGGACATGGCGGTGGCCGAGTCGCTGGACCGGGCTCCGACGGTGGAGAGCATCGGACTGCTGTCGGCTCGAATTCCCGCCAATCTTGTAAGTCGGTTGTATGAGATGGCGCGGCCGGTGGTGATGGATGCCGACGATTTTCGTCGCGATATCAAGATGCACCGGCACGGTATCTGAGCCGTCGCCCATCTCGACTCTCCCTCCATGCGTTTGACCGCCATCGACTGCGTCCATCGGGGCCTGCTCAATGTTCGGGCGAACTGGCAGCTTGTTCTCGTGCAGTGGGCGCAGACGCTGATTCTGGTCGTGTTGACTGTCGTCGGTTTCCTGCCGCTGGTAGCGGCACTCGGTCTGCACAATCTGATGCCGTTCGAAGGCACGCCGGAGGATTGGTCTGGTCTTCTCAACGACATTCTGAGCCGGGTGCCGCAAACCTTGAGCGGCTGCCTGCCACTGGCTCTGGCGCTGGTGGCAACCTCACTCATCTGGCTGGTCGCATTCTTTGTCTATTGCTACTTTCAGGGAGGGATCTACGGCATCCTGGCGTCGGCCGATCGGCAAGCGGCTCCGGGCCACCCACAGGGCTGGCAGTGGTTCCAGACCTTCAACCTCAAGGATTTTCGAGGGTGGGGCAGCCGCTACATGTGGCGCTATTTTTGGCTGGTCAACCTGATCGTCCTGGTGATGTTGGTGTGGGCGACGTTGTCTCTAGGATTGGTCGCCCTGGCGTTCTTTGCGGCGCAGAGATGGGGAGCGATGGCCGCCCTTGGTATCGGCTGTGGCGGGTCTATCCCGTGGTTTTTCGGCTCTCTTGTTCTGGCGCTCTGGTCGAACGTGGCGATGGCCGATCTGGCGCTCGAGGACTCGAGTGTCCGGCTGGCGGCACGTCGCTCGCTGCAGACGCTCGGGTCTCGCTTCTGGGCCGTGCTCCTGCTGCTGCTGTTGGTAGTGATTGCCGGTCTCATCGGCAGCATCTTCTTTATCCCGGTCTCCATCGGTCTGGATCTTGTGCTCAGGGATCAATTCATTCTGTGGGCGATCGGTAGGGCCTTTCTGACCTTCCTGCAGTGGGCGTGGAGCGGAGCCGTCACCGTGGGTTTTGCGGCGACAATGGTCAGCCTGGTGCGCAGCGAGGTCACCCAGGGAACCGCCGAGTGAGCCGGTCGAGGGTTGGCGCCACCAGCGCCGTCCTGGTACTCCTTGGGATGGGGTGGGTCGGCCCCGGCTTGTCCCCCGCGGTGGCGGCCGACGCCCCGATTCTCACCGTCCCACCCTTCCTGCGGGTGGGGCTGGCGACCGACTTGAACCAGGTCAGCCTTCCCTGCTGTTCCGGCGGTCTGGTGGCGGAGGTGGGTGGTCGCCGAGTGGTCATCGCTTCACCGGTCAAAGTCGAACCGGCGGCCGAGGTGGTCGAGCCAGGCTCCTACAGGATCCAGGCCGCGGCACTCAAAGACGAACAACAGGCGAGCAGGCTGGCGAGCGAGCTGGAAGAGACGCTCGGAGAGCCCGCGGACGTCGTCTTTGATGCCGGCACCGACCTCTACCGGGTGCGGGTCGGCCGCTTCGAGACTCGTGCCGCGGCGGAGGCATCGAGAGATAAGCTCGTGTTCCGGGGTGTGGGAGGAGCGTGGGTGGTGACCGAGAAAGGGGTTCTGGGCGAAGCCGCTTTGAAGGTCTCGCAGGGGGCCAGGAGCGCAGTCGTCGAGAGTCGTTGGCTGCGGGTCCGGAGCGAGAACGGAGAGGGCATCCGATTCCAGGGCACGCGATACAGAGGGCGGCTCCTGGTCTACCTCAACGATCGGGGCCGGCTCAATGTCATCAACGAGGTCGCCCTGGAAGACTACCTTCGCGGTGTCGTCCCGCGCGAGATGGGTCCCGAGGTCTACGACAGTCTGGAAGCGCTCAAGGCGCAGAGCGTGGCTGCTCGCACCTATACGCTCAGAAACCTGGGCGAATTCAGTCAGGAGGGATACGACATCTGCGCCACACCACGGTGCCAGGTCTACGCCGGGATGGACGTCGAGCACCCACTGACCGACCAGGCTATCGCGGAGACGGCGGGGCAGGTGTTGAGTTACAACGGGGAACTGGTGGACTCTCTCTACAGCTCCACCTGCGGAGGCCACACCGAGAACGTGGAAGTGATCTTTCCGCTCAAGCACGAGCCCTATCTCCGGGGTGTCGCCTGTCTCGAGGCCGGCGTCGATCGGCTGGCGGGCCGTCTGAGCCGGGGTGTTCCCTTCCCGGGAAGTCTGATGCAGGAGCTCCTGCCCCCCGCCGGTCTGGACGAGACCCCCGAGGTGTTGGCCGCCAGGCTGGAGCATCTGGCCCTGTTGGCGGGGTTGCCGGTGCCGACCGATCAGCTGGCGTCGCTCGAGCGCCGTGAGCTGCAGCGTTTTATCGGTTCCATCTTCGACCTGGCGGTGGAGGCTCAGCTCTTTGTCGCTCGTGAGGACTTTCCCTATCTCCTTGATCACCCTCCGGCCGAATGGGACGAGCGTGATCTCCGGCTGGCGGCATTTCTCGTCAAGAGCGGCCTGTTGGCTGGTGATCTGAGTCAACCTCTGACCGAACAAGAGATCGAAGAGACCCTCTTTCGTCTGGCCATCTACCTGCGCGTGCTGGAGGAGGTGGGTGGCCGCTATCAAGGGCTGACCGGTGGTCGCCTCCAGGTCCGCACCGGCGGCAAGACGCGCTCGTTGCCTCTGACCACCGACCTGACCACCTTTCGTCGCAGCGGTAACCAGTTCGTCGCCTCGCCGCTGGCGCTGGTGGCGGGCGACCGGTTGACCCTCTATACCCGGGACGAGAAGCTGCTGGCGGTGACCCACCAGGTCGACCCCGATGGAGTGGCCTTCGACCGCACCAGCAATATGAGCTCCTGGACCCGATTCAGAACCGACAAAGAGCTCGCCGACCTGGTGAACACCCGCTTTCCAGGCCTCGGGTTCAGCAATCTGGTGATCCTCTCGCGCGGGGTGTCGGGGAGAGTCGGCCGGATCAGCCTCGTCGGAGCCGATGGCCGTGAGGTCGAAGTGGAGGGGCTGGCCGTGCGCTGGACCCTGGATCTCCCGGACACCCTGTTCACCGCCAAGCGTCTGACCCCGCCAAGCGGGGCCGCCGGCTGGCTCTTTACCGGTCGGGGCTGGGGGCACGGGGTGGGTCTGTGCCAGGTTGGCGCCTACGGAATGGGGCTAAGAGGCCACTCCTACCGGGATATTCTGGAGCACTTCTACACCGGGGTCGAGATATCCGCCGTCGAGACAAGCGGTGTCGAAAGGGCTCCCGGCCCCTGATTTGTGGTAAACATCGGGTCTGAAAGTCCGATCGATGACCTCGGAAAAGGAGATTCGCGCAGTCGTTGCGAGAGTGATCGACGAGGTGGCGGAAGCGACCCATGAGGGCGCCCCCGCGCCCACCCTCGAGATCGCCATCGGGGCCGATCACGGTGGCTTCGAGCTCAAGGAGAAACTGATTTCCCACCTACGCGACCAGGGATACGGGGTACGGGATTGCGGCACGACCAGCAACGAGGCGGTCGACTATCCGGA
>CALILB010000186.1 GCA_938016625.1 uncultured bacterium
GGGTCGGCCAGTTGATGCCTTGCCCCCTGGGCGAGATCTCGGGGTCGCGCACATACCGCCCCGCCAGATTCACTTGGTTCTTCCCGTCGATCTTCGCCTTGCGCAGTGCTTGATCTGCTCTTTCAATGAGCGCGCTGGCCGAGGTGTTTCTGCGATCGCACACCGCCACTCCGGCGCTGATGGCCATCTGTTGCCCATCACAGACTATCGTCGCAGCTTTCGCTCGGATCCTCTCAGCTATCTTGCACGCTTGTTGCGGATCGTGTGTCGGACCCAGAATGATCGCAAATTCATCGCCGCCAAGGCGACAACAGATATCGGTATCTCTCGCCTCCTCCGTGAGGGTCTTGGCCAGTTCGACCAGTATCCGGTCGCCCTCTTGATGGCCCTTCCTATCGTTCACCGACTTGAAGTCATCCACGTCCAGCAGCACCAAGGACACACAAACGCCGTATCGCCGGCAGTTCCTCACCTCCAACTCCAGCAACTCGTAAAAGGTCGAGTGGTTGAAGAGGCCTGTCATTCCGTCGCGCAGGGCAAGACCCGCAATTTCCGAAACGTAGGCTTCGGAGATCAAAGTGGGCATCCTCAACTCACTTGTGATATTCGAGAGATAGTCCAATGTGGCCACCGTAATGCCCACATTCCTGCCGAGTTGCATCGAGATCAAGTGCTTGTGCAACAGGATCTTGCGCCACAATGTCTCGGAGCTTTCGGGGACGAAGTAGCGGTGGGAGATTGCATACAGCAGATCCGAGAAGAAGGCGTCGCCCCTACTCCTTTTGTGCGAACTGATGAGTTCGTGGTCGGCCTCGGTCATTTTGCAGTCTCCGGCAAATGCCGACACCAGGTTCACGGTCATCGCACTCGTGCTGGTCGTTCTCCGCAGACGATACGCGTCTCTCTCGTTCTGTCTGGGTTCGCGTCCGGGTTCGCGCAGTTCTGAAGCAGTCCTAGCCATGATCAGTTCTCCCCTGACTTTCGACCTTGCCATCCGGAGTAGAGGAGCGACATCAATACATGCCGCCCATGCCCCGACCGCCGTTGCCCCTCTCTTTCTCCTTCATCTCGGAGACGCCCTACGGGAAGCTCAAGAAGTGGGGCCTGATCGGCGACCAACGCAGGGATCAATCCTAGCCCCCGACCTTGATAACAACCGCCGTCATATCGTCGAGCTGGGGCTCATCGGAGCGCAAGCCGGACGCCGCTTCGTAAAGGGCCTCGAGGATCTGGGAGGCGGTATCGCCGCGATGGTGCTTCACAGTCTCGAGTACTCCGCCAGTTCCGAACTCGCCCCGGGCGTTCTCACCACACTCGATGATCCCGTCGGTGAACAGGACCAAGAGCTCGCCGGGCTCCAATCGAATCGCTCGGCTCGACAGGTAGGACCGATTGCTGAAGAGACCCAAAGGAATCTCGCCAGCCCGCAGCTCCCGCCGCACGTCGCCGTTGCGGTCGAGCAGGAAGCCTGACGGGTGCCCAGCGTTCGCGTAGACCAGGGTCCCCGCGTCCGGGTCTAGGCGCAGGAGTATCTGGGTCACGAACTCCCGCTGCGAGCCCTCCACGGTGAGGATCCGGTTGAGCCGGCTGAGAATGTCGCCGACATTGGAGCTCGTGAGTGCGAGCGTGCGCAGATAGGCGCGGGCCTGAGCCATCAGGATCGACGGGCCGACTCCATGACCCATGACGTCCGCGATCGTAATGCCCAGGCAGTTGCTCGGCATCGGGAAGAAGTCGTAGTAGTCGCCGCACAGAGAGTCGGCCGGATGGACCGCACCGGCGATGTCGAATCCAGGGATCTGCGGAGCTTCTCTCGGATAGAGCCTCTCCTGGATCGCCCGCGCCGCCTCCAGCTGCGCCTGATCTTGCTCGCTGCGCACTCGCTCGGTGATGTCCTTGGCTACGGATACCAGAGACTCGCAGCGTCCGTCGGCGCCGACGATGGGACTGATCGTCTGCTCGGAATGGAAGATCTGTCCGTTCTTTTTCCGGTTGAGCAGGGTTCCTCGGAACACGCGGCCGCCGAGCACGGTGTCCCAGAGCTCTTTGTAGAACTGCCTGTCATGTTCGCCGGACTTGAGCAGCCGTGGGGTGCGCCCGAGCGCCTCCTCTCGCGAATACCCTGTGGTCCGCTCGAAGGCCGGGTTGACGTACACGATCTTGCCGCTCGGCTCGGTGATGATCACAGAGTCGGCGGTCTGCTCCACGACGTTGGAGAGACGCTCGTTGAGTTCTCCCGACCTCTTCGTGTCGCTAACGTCGCGAAAGACGAGCAGGGCACCACGCGTTGCGCCCGTCTCGTCACGCCACGGCAGAGCGCTGGCGTTGATCCAGCGGCCATCAGGTACCTGCTCGTTGCGGACGAAGATCTCGGCGGCGGTGACATCCTCCCCCCGCAGAGCTCGCGCTAGCGGTAACTGGTCGTTGGGGTAGGGGGTGACGCCGTCGGGGAGAAAGTAGCCGTAGGTTCGCGCCCAGTCCGTCGACAGCTCGTCCCGTGGCCGGGTGCCGAGGATCTGCTCGGCGGCGTTATTGAGGATCAGGAACCTGCCCGACCGATCGGCAACAATAACGCCGTCGGGAAGGCATTCGATGACGGATTCCAGGACCTTGGCCTGATCTGACAGCGTTTCGGTCTGCCAAGTGTCGATGACTGTCGACAGCGGCATCAATACATGCCACCCATGCCTTCGCCCATGCCCCCACCGCCGTTATCGCCCTCTTTCTCCTTGATCTCGGAGACGAGAGCCTCGGTGGTGAGCATGAGTCCGGCGATCGAGGCGGCGTTGAGAAGCGCCGTCTTGGTGACCTTGGCAGGATCGATGACCCCCGCCTTCACCAGGTCCTCGGTCTTCCCGGTCGCCGCGTTGTACCCCGTATTGCCGTTGGCCCCCTGAAGCTCCTTGACG
>CALILB010000187.1 GCA_938016625.1 uncultured bacterium
CGCCTCGGCTACGGTGCCCTCCGGCTACGGCCTTCTCGTCCAGCGTAGTGCGAGGCCGATGGCGCGGCCGGGGGAGAGGGCGACCTTGCGGTCGGCGGAGTTGAAGTACTCCTCGTCGAGTAGGTTGCGGCCGGTGAGGGTGATGGCCAGGTCTTCGCGCACCTGGTAGGCGAGTGACATCGAGAGCAGGCTGGCCGCGGGGATCGGTTTTTCGCCGGAGCCGAAATCGCTCCTCTCGGCCCGTTGCTCCCAGCGCCCCTCCCACATCCACTTGCCCGCGCTCCACTTGCCGCCCAGATAGGCGCGGTTGGCCGGAATATCGGCCAGGGGCTCATTCATGTCGTTCTCGCCATCGATCAGGTGACCGCCAAATGAGAACGACCAGGCGCCGTTGAACTGGTAGAAGCCCTCGAGCTCGACACCCTGGATCGTGCCCGAAGTCAGATTGACAAAGGTCAGCAGATCGGGCTCGACCTCGACGCGCTCGATGTAGTCGGAGATGTCGTTGTGGAAGATGTACCCGGACAGATAGAGACTCTTGCCATACCAGTGGAGACCGGCGTCGAGGCTCAAGGAGCGCTCCGGATCGAGATTGGGATTGCCCACCACCTCGCCCCGGCCGGTGACCCCACTGAAGAACCGCTCGCTGAGGGACGGGAACCGTAGCCCCGTGCCGGCGTTGGACACAAACTCGAAGCCATTCCCCAACGGCACCACCGCACCCACAAAGCCGCTCCCGGCCGTGTTGGTGACGCTTGGCTGGTCGGCATTGGTCTGTCGGTCCCAGGTAAAACGACCACCGGCCAGTACCACGGTGCTCCCCCAGTTCCACTCGAGGGCGCCGTAGGCAGCCGCCTCGTCTTCGGTACCGCTATCGAGAGTCTGCTGCCTCAGTACTTCGCCGCTGATCAAGTCTTCGGTCGTCTCGTCAGCGTCCACCGAGCGGCGGCCAAAGTAGTCGAGCCCAAAGCGGGTCATGACCTTGGGCCCGATCTGAATCTGTTTCTGCCAGTTGAGTCCGAGGTCGAAGGCCGAGTTGTCGACGGTACTCTCGGAGACCTCGCTCTCCAAGACGTGGGTCTCGAGGTCGTTGGGGTGGATCCAGGCATCGAGACTCCAGTCGGCCTCGGAACGCATGCCGAACCGCACCAGCAGGTGATTCTCCTCGGGGTAGATAGTCGTGCGCTCGGGAAAATCAGTGTTGGCCTTGCCGATGTCCCGGCCGGCCGAGGCCACAGCCTGCAGGTCGTACTGGTAGTGCCCGCTCGACCAACTCCCCTGTACCGTGCCCGAGGTCTGTTTGAATGCCGAGTTGAGAGTCTCGCCCGCGGGTGTCTCGCTGTCGCCGGCCTGGCGGTGAGCCACACCCGCCGACCAGCCCCCTTTGCCCCACCCGGCCGCCAGGTTCCACTCGTTGCCCTGAGAGGCGTAGCCGCTGGCGACCGACCAGTCGTCGAAGCGACGCGGGAAGACCTGGACGACTCCGCCCAGCGCCCCCGAGCCCCAGTAGGTGGAGGATGGGCCACGCAGCACGTCGACCGATCCCATCAGCAGCGGATCGACAAAGGAGCCCGAGGTGCCTGCCCGGCGGTCGCTGACGATCCGCATCCCCGAGACCAGGGTCAGCACCCGCTGGCGCGATACACCACGGATGGAGTAGGTCTGGAAGAGCCCACCCTGGCCGTTCTCGGACACACTCGGCACCTGGCTGACCATCTCGGTCAGGTCGGTGGGTGGGGCGACGCTGTCTTCCGGCTGAATGACGCTGGCGGCTACGCTGACCGGCGAGAAATTCTCCTCGCCCCGGTTGGCCGACACTGCGATCTCCTCGTAGTACTCCTGCTTTGGCTCGAGAACGATCACCACCAGCTCTTCGCCGGCGGCGGGGATCTTCACCGACTGTGTCGAGAAGCGGGGATGAGAGACGGTGATCTCCAGCGGCGGCCCGACCTCCTCCAGCCGGAAAGAGCCCTCGACGTCGGTAAAGGTCACTACCGAGTCGCCATCCACCCCTACCCGGGCGTGCTCGATGGGGGTCCCCTCCGAGCTGACGACCGTACCGGTGACCGCTGCCAGCAGTCCCGCAGAGCCGATAAACCAGATGGCGAGTCCAATCAGTGTCGAGGGCACGGTCATTCCGTCTGCCTCGGGCCACCGTAAGCCCGATAAACCGGGCGTTTTTACCACCTCCCTCGGCCCAAGTCGAGTACGTTGATATGCCGCAGATGTTTGCCGGGTGTGAGGAGTACAATCGCGCCTGACCACCGTCGATAAGACTCGACACCGGGGTAGATCATGAATCCGTCCACCACACCCTCTCTCGAGCTGCAGGAGGTGCGTAAGAGCTATGGCGACTTTGTCGCCGTGGACGGGGTTTCGTTCGACGTTCTGCCGGGCAGCATATTTGGTCTGCTGGGACCAAATGGCGCCGGCAAGACCACCACGCTCCGTATGATCATGGACATCATCGCACCGGATGCGGGTGAGGTGCTCTTCTTTGGCCGCCCACGCACCGCCAAGGACCTCGAGCGGGTGGGCTACCTGCCCGAAGAGAGGGGTCTCTACCGCAAGATGACGGTGACCGACCAGCTGGTCTTTCTGGCCGAGCTCCACGGTCTGAAGAGGCGCCAGGCATTGCCGGCGATCGCCACCTGGCTC
>CALILB010000188.1 GCA_938016625.1 uncultured bacterium
ACGGAGCGGATGATCCCGAGCTCGCGGGAGACCGTCCCACCTGCCGCGCGGACGACGGCGATGGCGGCTTCGAGGCTTTCGGCCTGGACAATCACGCTGACCGTCTCCGGGGGCGCGGGCTGGAAGCTGGCCGCCAGAAAGAGGAGGCTCAGCACCGCGATGCCACAGGCGAATGAGGACTTGAAGGCCGCTGTCGTCCGGGCTTCTCGGGACCTGGTGCTCAACGACGATTTTTCTTTTCTCATCGGTCTTCCTTATCGACTCGAAATCTCAACGCAGGCTCTCCACGAACCTGTTGCTGCGCGACTTCTTTCGCAAGGGCTATGCCACCGGTTTGCGCCATTTCTAACCTCAGAATCTGTCAAATTTGACTGTTCCAGCGCGGCACGGCAGCTGTCGCTCGCCTGAAATGAGCGCCTTTGTCCCCTTAAGATCTTGTAATTAAATGAGTTATAGAATGCATCGAAAACCATCTATATCTCGGCGTAAGTCGAGCGGTATTACAATATTAGATCCTCGCGATTTGACTGTGTGTTCAATTTTGCGTTTTGCGCTTGTGAATGCGCCAGTTTAGTTGAAAAAAATGGCTGAACTGGCCCTTGCGAAACGACCCGAATGGCCCGTCCCGGAGGGTCGAGACAAAGCCGCAAAGGTCTCTTCTGCCGACCGGGTGCAAGCACGAGCGGTTTGCGTTATCGTGACGGCACGGGTCTTCTCGTATTCCGATCGGCCCCGAAACCACCTCAGTCGAGATTCAACCGCTTTCGGTCAGGAGTGTCGCGATGAAAGACAGCTTTTCAACGCTGGGTGCCCTGCGAGTGGCCGACCGCTCGTTGCGGATCGCTCGCCTTCCCGAACTCGAGAAGCAGGGATGGAACCTCGGACGGCTTCCCTTCAGCCTGCAGATACTGCTCGAGAATCTGCTGCGGCGTGAGGACGGCGAAACAGTCACCGCCGAGGACATCGAAGCAGTGGCCAATTGGGATTCCCGGGCTACACCGTCGCAAGAGATCGCCTTTATGCCGGCTCGGGTCCTGCTCCAGGACTTCACCGGTGTGCCGGCGGTGGTCGATCTGGCGGCCATGCGTGACGCCATGCAGACAATGGGGGGCGAGCCGAAAAAGATCAACCCGCTGCAGCCGGTCGAGCTGGTGATCGACCATTCGGTCCAAGTCGACGAGTACGGCACCGCGGCGGCCTTCCTCATCAACAAAGAGAAAGAGTTCGAGCGCAATCGCGAGCGCTACGGCTTCCTCAAGTGGGGCAAGAGCGCCTTCGACAACTTCAAGGTGGTCCCTCCGGGAACCGGCATCTGCCACCAGGTCAACCTGGAGTACCTGGGACGGGTGGTGATGACAGGCGTTGGGGAGGAGCCCTTCGCCTATCCCGACACCCTGGTGGGGACCGACTCCCACACCACCATGATCAACGGTCTCGGCATCCTCGGATGGGGCGTGGGGGGCATCGAGGCGGAGGCGGCGATGTTGGGCCAGCCGATCTCTATGTTGGTGCCGCAGGTGGTGGGTTTTCGTCTGAGCGGACGGTTGGCCGCCGGCGCCACGGCCACCGATCTGGTGCTGACGGTGACCCAGATGCTGCGCGAGAAGGGGGTGGTGGGAAAGTTCGTGGAGTTCTTCGGCTCCGGTCTGGAGCACCTGCCGTTGGCCGATCGGGCGACCATCGCCAACATGGCACCGGAGTACGGAGCCACCTGTGGCATCTTCCCGGTCGACCAGGCGACGCTGACCTATCTGGAGCTGACCGGCCGGCCGGCGGAGCGGATCGCGCTGGTCGAGGCGTATATGAAGGAGCAGGGCCTCTTCCACACGGCGTCGAGCCCGGAGGCCGAGTACTCGGATACCCTCGAGCTCGATCTGTCGGTGGTCGAGCCGAGTCTGGCTGGGCCCAAACGGCCCCAGGACCGGATCGACCTGGGAGATGTCAAGAGCTCCTTTCTGGGTCAGCTCGAGAGCCTCAAGCCACCGGGGGCCGCGGACGCAGGGACCAACGGCGGCGCCCGAGCTTCTCTGGGTGATGAAGAGTTCACCCTCGACCACGGGTCGATCGTCATCGCCGCCATCACCAGCTGTACAAACACCTCCAACCCGAGCGTCATGGTGGGGGCGGGTCTGCTGGCCAAGAAGGCGGTGGAGCGGGGTCTCGTAACGCAGCCCTGGGTCAAGACCAGCTTTGCTCCCGGCTCCAAGGTGGTGACCGACTATCTGACCGAGTCGGGACTTCAGCAATACCTCGACCAGCTGAAGTTCAACCTGGTCGGCTATGGCTGCACCACCTGTATCGGCAACAGTGGCCCGCTGCGTGAGCCGATTGCCAAAGCGGTACGTGGAGCCAATCTGGTGGCGGTCTCGATTCTTTCCGGCAACCGCAATTTCGAGGGGCGCATCAGCCCCGATGTCCGGGCCAACTATCTGGCGTCGCCGCCCCTGGTGGTGGCCTATGCCCTGGCCGGCCGGATCGACATCGATCTTCAGAGCGAGCCGCTGGGGGAGGACCGGGACGGTGAGCCGGTCTATCTCGAGGAGATCTGGCCGACCCCCGACGAGATTGGGGAGACGGTGCAGACCGCGGTCCACTCCGAGATGTTTACCCGCGAGTACAGTGAGGTCTACGCCGGGGATGAGCAGTGGAATTCGATGCCGGTGCCCACTGGCGACACCTACGCCTGGGAGCCCGACTCCACCTATGTCAAGTTGCCACCCTACTTTGTCGATCTGCCGC
>CALILB010000189.1 GCA_938016625.1 uncultured bacterium
GAGTCCGATTGGGCTGTCCTGGCGCGGGCCATCACCCTGGTCGAAAGCCGCAGGTCGGCCGACATGGCGCTCGCCCAGGAACTCTTGGTCCGATTGCAGCCGGAGACCGGCGGTGCCATTCGCGTCGGTATCACGGGTGTCCCGGGAGTTGGGAAAAGCACCTTCATCGACGCTCTGGGCACCCAGTTGATCGAGGACGGTCACCGGGTGGCGGTACTGGCCGTCGATCCTTCCAGCTCGATCTCCGGTGGCAGCATCCTCGGCGACAAAAGCCGGATGCCCCGTCTGGCGGCGGCCGAAGAGGCCTTTATCCGACCCTCACCCAGCGCTCTCAGCCTCGGTGGTGTCACCCGGCGCACCCGGGAGACGATGCTGCTGTGCGAGGCCGCCGGTTTCGACGTCGTCCTGGTCGAGACGGTGGGCGTCGGGCAGTCGGAGACCATGGTGGCGGACATGGTCGATTTCTTTCTGGTACTGGTGCTGGCCGGCGCCGGTGACGAGCTCCAGGGGATCAAGAAGGGGATCATCGAGCTGGCCGACCTGGTAGCCGTCAACAAGGCCGACGGCGACAACCTGGAGCGTGCCCAACTGGCGCAACGGGACTACGCGGGGGCGCTGCGCTATCTGGGCACGACAGAGACCTCCTGGGAGCCACGGGTGGTGACGGTGAGCGCGCTGACCGGAGCCGGTCTGGCCGAGCTGTGGGAGCTCGTCGAAGAGCACCACCAGCTGCTGGCGGACTCCGGCGAGCTCGACGAGAGACGCCGGCGCCAGCTCGGTCGCTGGATGTGGTCACTGATCGAGGAGAAGCTTCTCGACTCCTTTCGACACCACCCCGAAGTCATGGGACGACTAGACGAGCTCGAGCGCGCCGTGGCCAAAGGGGAGGTGACTCCCACCCAGGCGGCCACCGAGTTGCTGGCCGCCTTTCACCCGCCTCGTTGACAGCTGCCTGCCCGAGCCGATACGTTCAGCGGTGCAGGTGGCTGCTCGCGTGTGAGCCGCCTCGTGCGGAGGAAGCGAGAAAGGTGAGAGGTTCTTTGAGATGGGGGTAGCTTGGGGGTGAGCACCCGTCGACAGGCGCGGGAGATGGCTCTCCAGATGCTCTATCAGAGCGATGTCGGGGGTGCCGAAGGGGAGCAGGTGCTGGCCGAGTTTCAGCCGACCGAGTACACCGGCGAGGCGGAGCGGGCTTTCAGCTATGCCCGATCCCTGGTGGAAGGCACACTCAGCCACCGGCAGGAGATCGACGATCTCATCCGGCAGCAGGCGGAGCACTGGCGGCTGGAGCGTATGCCGCCGGTGGATCGCAATATCTTGCGTCTCGCGGTGTACGAATTTCTCTACCAAACCGATGTGCCAAAGCTCGTGATACTGGATGAGGCCATCGAACTGGCCAAGGAGTTTGGTTCGGAGCAGTCGGGCCGGTTTGTCAACGGATTGCTCGATGGCATCCTCAAGCGCCACTCCTTTCCCGGTACTCTCACCTGAAATGGAGGTCAAAGGCTTGAAGAAGATACTCATGTTGGCCGTGTTGCTCGGTGTGTTTGGCACGCTGGCGGGCTGCGGCTATGGACTCATCGGGCGTACCAGCACGCTGCCGGAGGACATCGAGTCGATCTTTGTCGAGCCGCTGAAGAACCGGACCACCCGACCGCAGATCGAGCTCACCATGACCAGGGCCATCATCAACGAGCTGGTTACCCGGAGACGCTTTACCATTTCTCCCAACCGGGAAGGTGCCGACGCCATATTGAGTGGCGCGCTGACGGCCTTTACCGTACGCCCGGTGACCTTCGATCCCCAGGGCAGGGCAGAGGAGTGGCAGATCTCTATTCGCGCCGACATGAGTTTTGCTCGGACCGACAACGACGAGATTATCTGGGAGCAGCCGCTCTACAACTTCCGCGACAATTACGAGCTGGAGCTGGACGAGGCCACGGTCTTCGACCCCGAGGACCGGACGATCCAGATCGTGTCGGTCGATTTTGCGCAGACGCTGGTGATCGATCTGCTGGAAGGGTTCTAGACCCCACCCCGGCCGGCACGGAGGCCGGCCGCTCGCTTCGCCACTTTCAGATCTTTTTTGGGGCTGGGTGCTAGGCCGAGAGGGTCTTCACCGACCGCACGAGCCGGGACTTGCTGCGGGCGGCTGCACGGCGGTGGATGATCTTCTTTTGCGCGGTGCGGTCGATCAGGCTGAGGGTTCCGGGTAGGAGCTCCTCGGCTTTGCTCTTGTCGCCATCGGCGATGACCTTGCGCAGCTCCTTGACCGCGGAGCGCATCCTCGAGCGCTCGGCTCGATTGCGTGACCGCTGGCGAAGGTTCAGTCGGATCCTCTTCTCTGCCGATTTGATATTTGCCATCGTGTTCTCTCTCTAAGCTACCTACTGACGAAAAACAAGCGCCGCACTCACGTGCGACGCCGGCAAAGTCTAGCGGTAACTCTACTAACCGTCAATACCCAGTTCGCGGATTTTCTGACGGGCGAGATTCGCTTCGTCGGTGCTGGGATACTCGCGAATCACGTGCTGTAGCTGGACGACGCCCTGCTCCTGTTGGCCGAGCTCCAGGTAGGCGTAGCCTTTCTTGAGTAGCGCGCTAGCCAGCTTGTCGCTTCGCGGGTAACGGCGCAGAATGCCTTCGAACTCCCGGATGGCCTGCTGGTATTTGCCCTGGCTGTAGTAGGACTCCCCGATCCAGTAGGAGGCGTTGTCCGCCAGTTCGGTATCGGGGAAGGACTCGAGGTACTGGCGAAAGCCCAGCACGGCCAGGTCGTAGTTGCCCCGCAGGTAGTCGTTGTAGGCGGTCTGGTAGAGGGCCTGGGGATCCGATGTCGGGGCCACGGGCTGTGAGGTGCCCCCGTTGCCCGCCCCGGCGCCCAGAGCCGACCTCACCGCCTTGAGCTCCTGGTTGGTGGCGGCGATCTGTTGGGACAGCTGGGCGAGGCGGAAGTTGGTGTCCTCGAGATTGGCCTGCAGCTGGTCAATCTGCGCCGAGAGCCCTTGCACCGACACCTGCACATCAGCCTCCGACCTCAGCAGGGATTGGGTCTGAGTGGCGATCTCGTCCCTGAGATCGGTCACCTCTTCCTTACTGGAGGTCTGCTTCTGCAGTTGGAGAACTTGACGCTGTATGTCGCTCAACTGCGCCTGAATGTCCTCGATGTCACGGCCCGAGACACAGCCGGTCACCAAGAATGCGGCAGTCAGCAGGAGAATCCCTGTTAGAAGGCGATGGCTCACTCTGGACAACTTCCCCTCGAACTACGAACGGCCAGTGATCACGAAGTGAGCCCGGCGGTTCCTCCACCAGCAGCTCTCGGCGGAGACGTTGCACACGGGTCGCTCTTCGCCAAAGCTGATGGTTTTGATGTTGTCCATCCTGGCACCCAGGGAGGTCAAGTAGTTGCGGGCGGCGGCAGCCCGGCGATCCCCCAGAGCGAGGTTGTAATCGATCGTACCGCGCTCGTCGCAATGGCCCTCGATCGTGAACGTAAACTCCGGATGGGCCTTCATGAAGTCGACGTTCTTGGCCAGCCGCTCACGCGACTCGGATTTGAGATCGTACTTGTCGAAGTCGAAGTAGACATCTCCCAGCAGACCCTGCTGGTAGGCATACTCCATGGCCTCGACGATGTCGCCGGCGAGAGGATCGGGCGTTTTGTCCGCTTGTGTCGAAGGCGCCGTCGGCTGGGCTATGTCATCAGCCGGGGCAACCGTCGTCGTCTCGGTATCTACCGGCGCCGGGGCAGGCTTCTTCTTGGGGCATCCAAGCATTACCACCGACAGCCCGAGCACACCGATCCATACCGTCACCATCCACTTGCGGTTCATAAGAGTCTCCTTCGAGCGTCTTCTAGGTTTTTGATTCCCGTCAAGAGGCTTCTATTCCGATAACCGACCTACTGTAGCAGAAGATTTCTCGATTCTTCAATAGCAAAGCACGCTATTTTGGGAACCCGGACCACGAGGGTGAGAAGTTATTGCCGTCATTGGTCAGCTGCCGCATCCCGGAACCGTCCAATTCGACCTTGTAGACCTGGGTCCTGGTGGTGCTGCTTCTGCGTTTGGAGGCGAAGACGATTTGCCGTCCATCGGGTGAGAACGAGGGCGTCTCGTTACTGCCCCCGCCCGATGTGAGCAGCCGGCTTTCGAGCGTCACGACGTCGGTGAGCGCGATGTCGAACCGGCCCGAACGCCTTGAAGCATAGGCAATTCGGGTCCCGTCCGGGCTCCAGGCGGCCCCGTCGTTGTAGTCACCCTCGAAGGTCAACCGGCGCAAATTGGCGCCCTCGGCGTCCATGACGTAGATGTTCGGGTTGCCGGCCCGGCTGGAGGTGAAGGCGATCTCTCTTCCCGACGGACTCCAGGAGGGGTTGGTGTCGATTCCCGAAGAGTGGGTCAGTTGTCGGAGCCCGGTTCCATCCCGGTTGGCGACAAAGATCTCGGTGTTGCCGCTACCCAGAGAACGGCCAAAAACGATTTGGCGCCCATCGGGGGAGAAGGAAGGTGAGATGTTGAGCGAACCCTCGGTGACGACCGGTTGCTTGCGTCCGCTGGCCAGGTCGACGAGATAGATACCGGGGGCACCGGAAAAGTAGGAGACATAGGCGATCGTGTCTCCGGCGCGGCTCCAATCGGGTGTGAGCGAGATCGACTTGTGGGCGGTGACCGGGCGCTGGTTGGCCCCGTCGTAGTCCATCAGATAGATCTCCTTGAAGCCGCTGCGATCCGAATAGAAGGCGATCTGGCTCAGCGCCACACCTTGGCGGCCGCTCAATGCCAAGATGATCTCGTCGGCAAAGGTGTGCGCGATGCGCCGCGCCACCGCGGGTGTACCCCGGTAGCGCTTGCCAAGGATCGAATCGCCGCTCTCCAGGTGATACAGGCGGCCCTCGATCACCACTTTGTCGCCCTCCGGTCTGACGTCGACCTGCAAGACGAGTTCGTTTTGGAGCGATCGGTAGAGCTCGAAGTCCCTCGTCAGGTCTCCGGTCAGAGCCAGCACCGATAGGTCATCGGGGCCCTGCAGCCGGAAGACTCTGCTGGCCTCCAGGTCGGTGCGGAGAGTCTGGTCGATCTCGTCGGCGGCACGGCGTAGGTTGGGGGAGAGCATCGTCAGGCCGTCGAACTCCGGAATCGCGAGCCGGAATTGAGACCGCAGCCGGCCCTCGAGCACTACGGTCACATCCTCCCCTCCGGGCACGGGCGGTTCTTGGGCTCCGGGCTGCTGGGAGACGGCCGCCACGGCCCCGGTCAGCGTGACCAGCAGCAGGGCGGTCGGGATATGGCGAATCGGCGATCGCTTCATGAGCGGTATCCTCGAATGGTTCCTATCTGAGAATGAGGTTGACCCCCAGCGTGTCGTGCTTGTAGCTCTGGGGGAAACGGGGAAAAGGGGCGGCGAGCCGTACTGCACGCAAACCGGCCAGATCGAAGGAATTGTAGCCCGAGGAGCGGATGATTCGTACGTCGGAGATCTGACCGTCCCGCTGGATCCGAAAGTGTACGACCGCTTCGACCCCGGCACCCAGAGATGGGCGCACCCAGTTGGTGCTGATCAGGGCCAACATCTGGTCGATGTAATAGCTGTAGACAAAGTCCGGATTGTCGAGACCACCGACGGCCGCGCCAAAGGCGGAGGTTCCCAGCGAGCTGCCGGTGGGGGAGCCCATCCGCTGCTTGGGCTCAGGCCTGCTAGGTGCCGGTGG
>CALILB010000190.1 GCA_938016625.1 uncultured bacterium
CCGCCGCTCCGGGTCCTTCTCCAGACAGCGGAGGATGATCCGCCCCAGGTGCCGGGGCAGACCGGTCTTGACCTCGCTGACCGGCTGGGGCTTGTCCTTGAGGATCGAAGAGAGGAGCGAGAGGTTGGTGTCCCCCTTGAAAGGTCGGTTGCCGGTGGCCATCTCATAGAGGACCACCCCGAGCGAGAAGATGTCGGAGCGGTGATCGATGGTCTTGCCCTCGGCCTGCTCCGGTGACATGTAGGCGGCGGTACCGAGGATGAGACCCTCCTGGGTGATCGAGTCGGTGGCGAGGTGGGTCTGGTCGCCTTCTTTGTCCGCCCTCTCGCGCAGCTTGGCCAGACCGAAGTCGAGCACCTTGACCCGCCCCTCCTCGTTGACCATCACATTCCCCGGCTTCAGATCCCGGTGGAGGATGCCCTTGTCGTGGGCGGCCGCCAGGGCGTCGGCGAGCGGGATGGCATAGCCAAAGAGCTTGTCGAGGGTAAGACCGCCGCCGGGGATGACTTCTCCCAGCTGCTGGCCCTCCACCAGCTCCATAACCAGAAAGTGAACCGCGTCGGCCTCGCCGACCTCGTGGATGGCGACGATGTTGGGGTGATTGAGGGCGGCGATGGCCTCGGCTTCGCGCTGAAAGCGCTCGAGACGCTGCGGGTCGTCGGCCATCTCTTCCGGCAACACCTTGATCGCCACCTTGCGTTTGAGCCTGGTGTCCTCGGCTAGATAGACCTCACCCATACCGCCAGCACCGAGCCTGGCGGTGAGCCGAAACTGGGAGAGTGTCTTACCGACCATCAGAGGTGGGCCCAATATACCGCGTCGGGGCCGGCCGCTTCGGACAATCAGCGTCCCCGTTTTGTAGGGGCGGGGCTTGTCCCCGCCCGTCGCCCGGCCGGTTCTACTCGAGCCCGATCGCCTCGGGTACCGCCACCGGTGGCACTCCGTGGGTCTCCAGCAGAGCGTTGAGTGCCGGGACGTCGATGGAGAAGAAGCGATTGAGCGCGTCCATCTCCTCGCTGTAGGTGCCCTTGAGCTCCTCGAAGTAGTCCATCTGGGCGGCTGTCGGGGCCGCAAACTGGCTGTCCACCTCGTAAAAGAGTCCACCGAGCCGGCCCGCCAGCCGGGGACCCTGGCTCCAGAAGGGCTTGTCCTCATTGCGGGCCAGCTTGTCGATGATCTCCATTGCCGCCTCGTCGTGCTCCTTCCAGGCGGACTCGAGCTCTTCCGGGAGCTCCTGTTTCATGAGCTTGACCGTCGCCCGCCGCGCCTCGAGCTGACTCTTGAGCGAATCGAGGCCGCGCAGGCCGTCATTGACCGCCGACTGCATGGCCGTGAGCTCATTGGCGACTCGGAACTCGGTGGCAAGGTCCGCGGCCGACACGGCGACCATCGGATCGATGCCCACCTCGACCGGCTGCTCGTGGCTTTCGCCGTCCACCGTCAAGCGGACGGTGTAGGTGCCAGGGAGCACCATCGGCCCGCGGGGCTCGGGGCGGAAGAAGCTGCGCTCGCCCTCTTCGTCCGTGCGTTTGCGAGCGGGATCTACGGCCAGATTCCAGGCCACCCGGTTGAGACCGGCCTCTTTGCCCAGCTTCTTGCTGTCGAGGGTGCGGACGACCTCACCGGCGGTGTCGAGAATCTCGATCTTGATCCGCTCCTCTTTCTCGCCTTTTTCCTCTGATTCCTCGGACTTCTCGGTGTCTTCCCCCTCCTCACCCTTCTTGCCGGGCTTCTCCTCCTCGATCTTTTCCTGGAGGAAATAGGTGATCAGCGCCCCGGCCGGTGGGTTGGGTGCCTTGTGGCTCTTGTCGCCCATGCCGTAGCGGGTAAAGCGGGTGGGGAAGCGGATCGCCGGTCGGATGGGGAAGAGGGCCGACTGCTGCGAGGCCACCTCGTCCGAGAACTGTTGCACCGGGGTGGCGTCGTCGAAGATCCAGATGGCGCGGCCATGGGTGCCCAGGATCAGATCGTTCTCTCGCGGGTGAACCAGGATGTCGTGGATCGAGACGGTCGGCAGGTTTTTCAGATGCATCCGCTGCCAGCTGCCACCGGTGTCGTAGGATGCATAGAGACCGAGCTCGGTCCCGGCCCACAGCAGATCGGTGTTCTTGGGATCCTCGCGCACGATCCACACCCAGGCCTGGTCGGGGATGCCCTCGGTCGACAGCCTCGTCCAGGTCCCGCCGAAATTGGTGGTCTTGTAGATGTGCGGGTGGAGATCGTCGAACATATGTCGATCGAAGGCGGCGTAGGCGGTGCCCGCGTCGGTCCGCGAAGGCTCGAGGTGCGAGACCGGTGAAAACTCCGGCATACCCGGCACGTTGCCGATGACGTTTGTCCAGTTCTCACCGCCGTCGCGGGAGACATAGAGCTGACCGTCGTCGCTTCCGGACCACAGCACTCCGGCTTCGACCGGTGACTCGGCAAAGCTGATGATCGTCGTGTGGTACTCGGCGGTGGTGTTCTCGGTCCAGGCCGGTCCCCCCGCTTCGCCCTGCTTGTCGGGATCATCGGTGGTGAGGTCGGGGCTGATCTTCTCCCAGGTGTCCCCAAAGTCCTGGGTCTTGAACACCACGTTGCTGGCGAAGTAGACCGTCATCGGGTCGTGCGGCGATGCGACGATGGGAGCGTTCCAGTTGAATCGATACTCGAGCGCCTCTACCGGTCCGCCGTCATTGCGCCGCGGCTGCGGCGAAACGTCTATCTGTTGCCGCGTCTTCATGTCGGTGCGAACGATGTTGCCGGCTTGCGACTCGGAGAGAAAGAGATCCTCCTGGGTGGGATGCGGGACGACCCAGTAGGCATCGCCAAAGCTCATCATCCGCCAATCATCGGGGAGGATCCCGGCCGGCTCGCGGGTGCGGCTCGGCCCATACCAGGTGCCGTTGTCTTGAAGCCCGCCACCGACCACGTAGAAGGGCTCGCGGTCGTCGTGAAAGACCTGGTAGAACTGGGCCAGAGGCAGGTTGCGGATTGGCTCCCAGGTCTTGCCCCGGTCGTAGGAGACCGCGACACCACCGTCTTGTCCCTGCCAGACCCGGTTCGGGTTCTCCGGATCCGCCCATAGGCTGTGATAGTCGACGTGGGTCGATTGAGAGATCCGGTTGAAGCTCTTGCCGCCGTCGACCGAGAGAAAGAGCCGGCTGGAGACGGCGTAGATCCGGTTCTCGTCACCGGGATCGACCCGCATATCGGTGTAGTAGAGACCACGAGAGACGATCTGGACGTTGTCGGAGACCTTCTTGAATTCTTCGCCGCGGTTATCCGAGCGGAAGAGCGTTCCCTCGTCCGACTCGGCGATGACGTAGACCACCTCGGGGTTGCTTGGTGCGATCTTGACCCCGATCCGGCCTATGACCCCCTCGGGAAGCCCCTCCTCGAGCTTCTCCCAGGTGTCGCCGCCGTCGACCGACCTCCAGACTCCACCCTCCTCGCTACCGGTGGTGTGGGTCCAGGGCTTGCGGTCGAAGTGCCAGAGACCGGCAAAGAGGATGTTTGGGTTTGTGGGGTCTATGTCCATGTCCGAGACCCCATGTTTGTCGTCGAGATAGAGCACCTTCTCCCAGGTGGCGCCGCCATCAGTGGAGCGGAAGACGCCCCGTTCCTCGTTGGGGCCCCAGAAGCTCCCCATGGCACCCACAAAGACCACATCCGGATCGTGAGGTGAGACCAGCACGCGAGAAATGTGGCGGGTGTTTTCGAGCCCGACGTGGGTCCAGCTCTGGCCCCCGTCGGTCGATTTGTAGACCCCATTGCCAAAGGAGACGCTGTTGCGGGCGTTGGCCTCGCCCGAGCCGACGTAGATGACGTCGGGGTTCGAAGGCGCCAAGGCCAGATCGCCGATCGAGGCGATCGGCTGGTCGTCGAAGATCGGTTTGAAGGTCAGCCCACCGTCGACCGTCTTCCACACACCACCCGAAGCCGAGCCGACATAGAGCACGTTGGGGTTACCTGGAATTCCCTCCACATCGGCCACCCGACCGCTCATGTTGACCGGCCCGATGTTCCGCCACTCGAGATGATCGAATGGCGTCTCCTCCTTCTCTTCGGCCGCAAGAACCGGTGAAACGGCGATGACTCCGATCAAGAACAGAGTGGGAATCCAGCGGACTAGACCTCTCCTGCAGCAGCGCGCCTCTTTCATGGCTACCTTTCCTCCTCAATAGAAAAACAGAAAGAGGATGGTACCAAAGGCGCGGCGGCAGGTCGGCAGTTGGCCATATCATTTATAATATAGTACAATCGTGTTATGTGGGATGTCCTCGAGCACCGTCGTGTCTCGAGGAAGCTCGATCGATTACCTCTCGAGGTCCTGAAGAGGTACGAGAAATGGAAGGACATCGTACGAATCTCCGGCCCGGAAGGACTCCGGCTTATCAAGGGATTCCACGACGAGGCGCTCAGGGGCGAGTGGAAGGGCCACCGATCATCGCGATTGGGACTGCAGTACAGAGTCCTTTATCGGATTGTCGCTCAAGAGGTTCTGGTGAAAGTCATAGATTTGACCGCCCACGATTACAGAAGGAAGTAGCTAGATGAGAAACAGTGAGTTTCGGCCCGCCCAGAGGACCGTCGAGGTATCGCCGGGGGAATCTGTCCGTATCATCCGGGAGCTTCAAGAACTGAGTCAGAACGACTTGTCCGACCTGACCGGTATCCCCCAGTCGACCATCTCGGCAATCGAGAACGAACGGATTAACCTGGGAGTTGAGCGAGCCAAAGTGCTGGCTCGCGCCTTGATGTGTCACCCGGCTGTCTTGGTCTTCCCGGGGTGGGAAATCGAAAAGCACACGGCCGCCTGAGGAATCAATCTTCGGACAGCGTGAGGAGCCAGACGTCGGCCTCGGTGACCCGCCGGGTGAAGAAGACTTCGCTGCCGTCATGAGAGAGCCGGGGGGGTCCGATGACGTCTCTTTCCTCCGAGAAGACCTTCTGCACTTCCTTAGAGCGGCTGTCGACGACAAAGAACTCCTTGCCATCTGATACGAACATGATCTGTCGGCTGTCGGGGAGCCAGGCCGGCCACTCGCCGAAGTCCGTCAGACGCTGGTAGGTCTCGGTCTCGAACGAGTAGGTCAGTATTCCGGTCCCCGGGAAGCCGCTCTGCCCGACTAGCTGATTTCCATCGGGTGACCAGGATGGAACCATGAAGGGAGAAAGCGGGGCGTCGGGTGAGGGTAGCGCCGGAGGATCTTGTTCCGTTGCCGTCCGCTTCGAGTCGACCAGGAGGACCGTGTTGTTTTCCGGGTCGGCAACCGCGATGCGCGCGCTGTCCGGCGACCAGGCCACAAGACTGACATCCAGATCGGTCACCTGTGACTGATCGCTTCCGTCGGGCCGGATCTTCCAGACCTCCAGACTCCCGCTCCGGTTCGAGAAGTAGGCGATCCACTCGCCGTCGGGTGACCAGCGGGGGACGCGATCGAGGGCTTCGTCACTGGTCACCTGGCGCAGGCCCGTGCCGTCGGTCCGGGCGACGTAGAGATCTCCCTCGGGTTGGACTCTCGAGTAGAAGGCCAGCCATTCGCCGTCGGGCGAGGGGTCGGGTGAAGACCAGAGGATCGAGCCGGTGGTGACCCGGGTGGGGTCACCCTGCACCGAGCCGGTGTCGGGATCCAAGGTTGCCTTCTCGATGTTCTGCGTCATCAGCACCGAGTTGTAGGCGAGTGTCTGCCCGTCGGCCGAGAGGCTCAGGTGGGCGAGAAAGGTCGCCGGTGTGGTGATCGGCTGGGGCTCCCCCAGCGCCTCGCCGCTCTCTTCGTCGACGGGTATACGCCACAGGTTCATGCTGCCGCCCCGGTCGCTCGCGAAGAAGATAAAACGGCCGTCGGGCGACCATACCGGACTCCAGTCGGTGGCAACATCATCGGTCACGGCCACCGACTCGCCGCCGCCGGCCGGGATGGTCCTGATGTCCATCTGGGTCGGATCCTTCCATCGGGCCGTGTAGGCGATCCGGTGGCCGCCGGGCGACCAGCTCGGCTGGACGGCGTCGCCCTCACTCAGCAGCCCGCTCTCGGCCGTGGTCACATCTGCAACCCACAGTTCGCTGCGACCCTGCCAGTTCAGCGGCTTCAGTTCCACGCCCTCGGTGGCGAAGACGATCCGGTTCCCATCGGGTGACCACGCCGGATTGAACCCTTGGCGAGTCACTCGCCGGACCGCTTCACCGGTCGGCTCCATCACAAAGAGTCCCCCACCCTCCCGGCTCGAGCGGAAGGCGATCAACTCGCCGTCGGGCGAAAAAGTCGGCTGCTTGTCTTCGTCGGGAGAGTCCAAGGTCAGGTTGATCGGGTTCTGTCCGCCGACCCGTTGGAGGTAGATGTCTTTACTGCCCGACCCTTCGCCCGAGTAGACCACCCACTTGCCATCGGGTGAGAGGCTTGGATACTGCTCCGCGCCGGGTTGTGAGGTCACCTG
>CALILB010000191.1 GCA_938016625.1 uncultured bacterium
CGGCGTAAAGTTCTCCGGTGATGTCACCAAAGCCATCGCCGCCGGTGGCCACTCGGTCATGATCGGCTCGCTCTTCGCCGGCACCGAAGAGAGCCCCGGCGAGACCATCCTCTATCGCGGCAGGACCTACAAGGCCTACCGCGGGATGGGCTCGATTACCGCGATGGCTGAGGGGAGTGCCGATCGCTACTTTCAGGAGAGCGAGGAGTCGCTCAATAAGCTGGTGCCCGAGGGCATCGAGGGGATGGTTCCCCACAAGGGGAGTGTCCACCAGATGCTGCCCCAGCTGACCGGTGGACTGCGATCGGGAATGGGTCTCGCCGGCTGCGCCAGCATCGATGAGCTGCGCACAAGCTCCCGGTTTGTCCGTGTCACTAGCGCCGGGCTCAAAGAGAGCCACGCCCACGACGTGGTGATCACCAAGGAAGCGCCAAACTACTGGATCGAGCGTCCCGGCTAGATCTCCTTCGATCAGCTGGGGTCCCAGGCCAGGGTCACCAACCGCACGTCGATGTCGCTCTTTCTCGGGCGCACGCTGACAACCTCGAGCTCTTCGCGCTCGGGGTCGAAGCGGTCCTCGAGCCGCTCGAGCTCGCTTTCCAGCTCCGTCTGGAGCTCCTCGAGCTTCTTCGTCAGGGTGTCGAGATCTTCTTCGGCCCGGTCGACGTCACCGGCCTCTTTCGAAATCCTGCCGACACCGCGGGCAGCGGTGCGAGCTTTGCCGACGGTCGTCTTGCTCAGTTTCTTGCCACCGGTGAAGACCGAGAGCAGGGTGGTGCCCATCGAGATCACCGTCTGCAGCTTTTCCTGCGAAGCCTGCTCCTTCTCCTTCTCCAGCTTCTGACGGGCCCGACGCAGGCGGTCTTCCAGCTTCTCCACTTTGGCGGTGTGTTTTGCCCGCAACTCCTCCACCTGTCGATCCCGGCCCTCTCGCGCCAGATCGGCCAAACGGATGCGAAAGTCCCGCTCCGTCTCGCCGGGCTCGGAGACCGCTTTGAAGGTGGGGCTCTTGAAGAGCTCGAGCTGGCTGTTGCGGTAGAGGTAATCAGCCAACTGCTTGCCCCACTTGGCGTAGTTCTTTGGCTTGGTCGCCGCCGCCGGAACCGGATCCCACACAGCGCCGGCTACCGGCTCGAGGTCGAGCTCGCTCTCGGTCACTCCGGCCTCCTCGGCCTCGCCCCAATCCAGGGTAAGCAGCCCTTCTTCGAGCGGATGAACAAGAGAGATCTCGTCGGTGTCGAGGGTCTGGCGGCTCTTGCGATCGACAAAGTCGACTCGCGCGAGACCCAAAGCGCCCGGCCTGTAAGTGGCCTCCGTACCGGCGCCACCAGCCGGCAGAATCACTTCGGTTATCTCCGGTGGTAGGGAGGGCCTCCTGCTGGCTCTGGTCTCTTCTTGCGACACCACGGCTTCGGTGGTCTGATCGGCAGGTGGTGGCGCCGCGACCGTCGCCTCCTCTGCAGCTGTGGACTTCTTATCCGCCATCAACCGGGAAATCTGTTCGCGGGTCAGCGGTCCCCGCAGATAGGACATGACCCAGCGGGTCTGAAACAGCACCGGCGTCTCTTCATGAACGTTGTGGAGCAGAAAGACCCGCTTGCCGACGCTCCCCAGAATCTGCGACAGGGTCTTGCGGTCCAATCCTGCCTTCGCCGCCGTGATTCCCTCCAGTCCGTCGAGTACCCGGTTGCGGTCCTGCTCGGTCTGTAGCCGGCCGAGAAACCAGGTACCGGTGTTGGAGAGCCCCTTGTAGTCGAGATCGACCGGATTCTGAGTGGCCAACACAACACCCAGCCCATAGGCTCGCGCCTGTTTGAGCAGAGTCAACAACGGTCTCTTCGACGGTGGCTCGGCGACCGGCGGGAAGAAGCCGAAGATCTCGTCCATATAGAGCAGGGCGCGCAGGCTGGTCGTGCCGGGGCGTGTCCGCATCCAACTGACCACCTGATTGAGCAACAGAGAGACGAAGAACATCCGCTCGCGCTCGGAGAGGTGGGCGATCGACATGATCGCCACCCGCGGCTTGCCCTTGGCGGTGTAGAGCAACTCTCCCGGATCGAGCGCTTCGCCCTCGAGCCAGCTCTGAAAGCCCGGGGCGGCCAACAGATTGTTGAGCTTCATGGCCAGCTCGAAACGCTCCTTGGCGGGATAGAACGACTCCAGATCGAGCACCCCCACCTGCTTGAAGGGAGGCTCCTGGATCAGTCGTATGAGACTCGCCAGATCGGCGTCGGTGCCCTGCTGCCAGAGTTGATCGAGGATCGTCGAAAGAAGAATATGCTCGCGGCTGCGGATCGGATCGGCCTCGATCCCCAGCAGGCCCAGGACGCTGGTCACGGTGCTGGAGATCCGATCACCGAGCAGATCCCGGTCCGCACGCACCTCCTCGGAGGGTGCCGCAAACGAGGCCAGGATCGACACCGGCAGGCCGGCCTCGCTCCCCGGGGTGTAGATGGCAAAGTCGGCGGCGTCCTCGAGCCGCCGTATGCGCTCGCCATCCTGTTCCCAGGAGGCCAGCCCCTGACGCCAGAGATCCGCCTGCTGAGCCGCGAATTCATCGATCTCGAGCCCTTTCCTCCTGGCGTCGTCATCGTTGACCCAGGGTCGGAAATCCTCCGGGCGCAGCTCCGGAAAGGTCAGGAGAAGATTGGTGAGATCTCCCTTGGGGTCGATGACCAGGGAGGGGATACCGTCGATCGCCGCCTCCTCCAACAGACCGATACAAAGACCGGTCTTGCCGCTGCCGGTCATCCCCACACAGACCGCATGGGTCACCAGATCCTTGGAGTCGTAAAGCACCAGCGGTTCGACGCCACGCTCCTCCTCCCGACTCTGCTCCCGACCCAGGTAGAAGGCACCGATCTTCTCGTAGCCGGGCACACCATCTCTCATCATCTCCCCTATCGGAAATATGGGGACACAATACGCATTTCCAGACAAAGAACCGCCACGATTATGCGGCCCTGTTGGGGAAATGCGTATTGTGTCCCCAATTTGCGTCGCCTGCGTGGCGGTTTAGATATGACGATCGATGAACTGTTCGAACGCGCCCTTGGGCATGGCGCCGAGCATGCGGTCGGCGGCCTCACCATCCTTGAAGAGAATAAAAGTCGGGATGCTCGACACCTGGAACTTGACCGCGATGTCCTGATTCTCGTCGACATTGACCTTGGCGATGCGGACCTTGCCCTCCATCTGCTCGGCCAGCTCCTCCAGGACCGGAGCCACCATGCGGCAGGGCCCACACCAGGCCGCCCAGAAGTCGACCAGAACGGGTACGTCCGCTCCCAAGACCTCCTGTTCGAAGTTGTCTGTGCTGATATTCAGAATCTTGTCGGATGCCATGTTTGCCTTCCTCTCGTCGCTTGCGCCTGGACTTGTTGCTCTTGGACCGGCCGCCATGCCTTTTCGGCTACTCGTCGGCCGCCGCCCGCTCTAGTAAACACCGATCCCCCACCAAGTATTCTCTCGCCTCTGCCACATCTTGTGCAATCTGCTCCGCCAAGGCCTCTCCGGAGGGAAAAGCACGCTCATCGCGGAGACGCTCCAGAAAGTGGAGTTCGACCTCGGCACCATACACCTCCTGGTCGAAATCGAGAATGTGGCTTTCCACTACCCTTCTGGGACCGTTGGGGAAGGTCGGGCGGCAGCCGATATTGGTGACACATCCATGGGTGGAGGCCAGCTGGGGAAACTCGACCTCCGACACGTATACCCCGTCCGCGGGCAGGAGATCGCTCTCCAGTTCGATGTTGATGGTCGGCCAGCCCAGACTCTTGCCCCTCCCCTTCCCACGTGACACCAGGCCACGAATCGAGTAGGCCCGGTCGAGCATCGCATTGGCCGCCCCCAGGTCTCCGTCTCTCACCGCTCTGCGGATCCTGGTGCTCGAGATCGGCTCCCCGCGGAATTCGACCTCATCGATCCCGAAAACCTCGAATCCGAGTCGTGTCGCCATGCTCTCCAGCAATTCGAGATCCCCCGAGCGCTGCCGCCCAAAGGCGAATCGGGAACCGACGACGATCTCGTCGACCCCCAATTTCCGGTGCAGGAACTCGTCGACAAACACCTCGGCCGAGGTCTGTGAAAACTCCTTGGTAAAACTCACCACCGCCAACACATCGACGCCGATCTCCTCGAGCAGCTTCGACTTCTGCTCCAGGGTGGTCAACCGGGCTGGAGCCTCGTCCGGCCGCAAGACGGACACCGGGTGGGGCTCGAAGGTAACCACCACCGATTGCAGATCCATTTCGGCAGCGCGCTCTGTAATCCGGTTGAATATCGCCCGTTGTCCGCGATGGATACCATCGAAGTTACCAATGGCGGCCACGGTCCCATGTGGTAGCTGGCGGCTGTGCCAGGAGTCGACGATGATCCGCATGGCTAGATGTGTGCGGCCCGGTCCATTGCCGGCTCGACTCCAGGTGCTCCCCGAGGACCCACGATCCGGCCTACCAGATCATCGGCGTAGGCTTCGGTGATCTCTACCTCGGCGAGCTCTCCCGCCGGTGCGGTGCCATCGTTGATCAGAATGCGGCCATCGATATCGGGAGCCATACCGTGATGACGGGCTTGCAGGAGATGTTCGGTCTCTTCACAGACACCCTCGACCAGGACCGGGAGGCACTTGCCGATCAGACGCTGTCGCTGTTCGAGGGCAATGGGCCGCTGGGACTCCAGCAGCTGCCGGTGACGCCGGCGGGCCTCGGCCCGGGGCACTTGCCCCTTGGTCAGCTCCGCCGCCGGTGTCCCCGGCTCCGGGCTATAGGCAAAGGCCCCCAGGTGGTCGAGCTTCGCTCGCTCCACGAAGTCCAGAAGATGGTCGAAGTGCTCCTCGGTCTCGCCGGGGAAGCCGACAATAAAAGTCGAGCGCAGGAAGATGTCGGGTGCCAACTCGCGCGCCCGGTCGAGCAGTCGCAGGTACCCTTCCGCCGAGCCACCGCGGCGCATCGCCGTCAGCATCTCCGGGTGGCTGTGTTGGAGCGGGATATCCATATAGGAGCAGAACCTCTCCTCCGCCCCCATGAGCCGCAGGAGCTCGGTATCGAGGGTGGTGGGATAAGCGTAGAGAAATCTGACCCAA
>CALILB010000192.1 GCA_938016625.1 uncultured bacterium
GTCCTCGAAAAGCGGCTGTGAATCCCCCACGCCGTCCTGACGGCGCCAGGTGAGGTTCGCTCCGAGCACGAACTGGGGCAGAAACGCGTGCTCCGCGCCGACGATGAGCTCGGTCGTCGTGGCCGGCTCCCAATTCGGATCGTTGACGTTGGCAATAGAGAGTGCGGTCGGATCGCCAGGGTCGAACCCGAACCCTCCGAGCACGGTAAAAGGCTCACCGTCGTCGTAGAACGCCGAGAATCCACCCGGCTCGTCCAGAAACAGGATCGCGGCAAATTGGCCCGCCACCGGATTGACTCGCGCGACATTGAATAAGTTCATGGCCTCGGGAAATTGCGACAGGCTGCCCCGCACCAGTGTCCTTCTCTCCTGGCCCAGCGCATAGGTCACACCGAGACGGGGTGAGATGCTGGTCCAATCGATGCCACCACCGTCGTTGCCGGAAAATTCGATCGCCGGCATGACTTCGGGGAAAGCCGGATTGGCCTCTACCGTGACCGGCTCGTTCTCACCGTCCTGCCGGTCGTAGCGCAGACCCACATTGACGGTCCAGCGGCTCCAGGTCAGAGTGTCCTGGACCCAGATCGAGCGGTAGTCGTTGATCACAGTCGTCGGGGCTGACCGATAGGCGTACACCACGTGAGCGTCCGCATAACGCTCAGGCGGCAGGCCAAAGACCGCCAGCAAGCCGGGGTTCTGCACCCCCACCAGACTGCCGGCGTAGTGGAGCAAATTACGCCCCGGATAGGAGGCAACCTCGGTGGTCTCTGCGCTCCGTATTCGACCGCCAAACTTGATCTCGTGGCTCAGGGTACCGGTGCTGGCAAAGTAGGAGGCGTCGATCTTCAATTCATCTGACCGCGGTCGAATCTCGAACGTGGAGTTGTTGGTCCAGGTGCCGTTGGCATCGACGTTCGCCTCGCCACCCGGTTCGGGAGTCGGCGGCTGATCGGGACCGCTACCCCCTCGGGGAACAAACAGACCAGCGGCATAGACTCGGGAGAAGCTGCCGGAGATAAAGAAGTTGGAGCCGAAGACGTGACTGTCTTCGAGAATCGTGACACCCGTTTGCCCATCCAGGTCCACGACCGCCGAAGCATCGACGCCGGGCCCCGCGTTGGTCGCAAGATTGATTTTCCGATTGGAACTGTAAGAGCCGACGAAGGAATTGGCGGTGGAGAACTGCGCGTTCACCTTGATCGCCGTATTTTCCATGGTGATGCGCGCCGGCTCGCCGCCGCCCCGAATGTTGACCAGGTCCTTGTTGGACCAGGTGCCCCAGAACCAGACCCGGTCGCGCCACGCCGGCCCACCCGCTTCGAAACCGTAGTCCTGAGTGCGGACGATCGAATCGCCCACGAAGTCTTCCTGGCCAGGGCCGAGCTCACTGGGGTCGAACCCAGGCTCGGCCTCTTCGAGCACGCCAAAATAGCCATCCCGGTTGGTAAGCAGAAAACGGGCCGAGCCCCGAAGTTCGTTACCGCCACGCTTGGTCACCGCGCTGGTGGCCACACCGGCACTGCTCTTCGTCACGTCGTTGCCGCCGGTGACAAACTGCAGCTCCTCGAGCTGGTCGAGGTCGAGGAAGACCGGACTATTTCCACCCCCGCCGAAAACGACACTTCGAATCTGTACGCCGTCGAGGACGAAGTCGTTCTCTGTTCCGCTGGTCCCCTGACCCCTCATTTGACCCTGATCGGCACTGTACGCATCACCGACGTCGACTCGTGAAAGCAGCACCCCGGGCACCTGCGTCAGCAGCGCCCAGCTGTTGCGGCCGGTCGGGATCTTGTCGAGCTCTATTCGGGTCACTGTCGTTCCCGTCGAGAGTTTGCGCTCGTCGAATAACGGGCTCTCGGCGGTCACACTGATGGCGTCGTGGATCGCGGCGGAAAGTTGGAGCTGTAGGGTGGTATTGCGCGACACATCGATGTCGATCTTGGGATAGTCGAGAGTCGAGAAGCCGTCCAGTTTGGCCTCGAGCGACCAGCTCCCCGGATCGAGCGCCAGGAATCGGAACTCGCCGAGGTCGTTCGTGGTCCGCACCTTGACAGCTCCAAACCCGGTCAGGGTCACCGTGACACCCGGCAGGTTTCCACCGTTGGTGTCGCGAATCGTCCCGTAGAGCGCGCCAGTGCTCTGCTGCGCCTCGGCCAGTCCGGCGATAGCCAGCAGTAGCAGAATCGATGCGACCAGTCCGAACCTCAGGCCCGTATTCGTCGTCTTCATGTTGGAGCTCCTTCGATACCTTGCGTCTACCATGTCGGTACCTTCTCCCAGCCGGGGAAGAGATCGAGCTCGAAGCCCCAACCGGTTTCTGATTCCGGGTCGGGAACGACGCGCAGATTCGTCAGGGCGCGGAGCCTCGCGAGAAGTTGGTCCAGTGACAGGGTGTGCAGCGGTGGCTGGGACATATCGGGCATCGGCCAGAGACGGATGGTGCTGCCATGCGCCGCGGCGATCCACTGGCCGTCAGGGGAGACCACGGGCGACTTGAACGTTTCCGAGCTCACCAGCAAGTGGGGCGGCCCACCGGTCACCAGCCCGACCTGTCCGTGGCCATCGGCGCGCCGGGTCACCGCGATCTGTCCCTCTGTGTCGAGCGCCACACTTCTTGCTTCTCCGTGCGAGGGGAGCGGCATGGAGGTGTTGTTCGCCAGGTCGTAGAGAACGGGCTCAGAGCTCTCGCCCTGCCGCGACGCGAGAAGGAACCGACCGTCCGGAGTCAGGTCGAAACTGCCTGGCTTGTCCGAGAGGACTTCATGAGAGCCGTCTTCGAGATTCCAGATGCGCAGATCTCCGTCCAGGCTGCCCTCCTTGGAGGTGTTCGAGATCAAAAGGCCGTCGGGTGTGAATCGCAGCTTCCCGACCGTAAGATCGACACCTGCCGTGAGACTCTGAATATCGCCTGTTTCGAGGTCCAATACCCGGATAGGCCGCCCGGGAGTCGAGGCTGAGCTGGCGGCGAGTCTGCCCCGAGGGCCGAGAGCAAAAGCCCCTCTGCCTTCGAGGCCCGCCAACTTCTGGCGCCCTCCACCGTCCACGGAGATGAGCCAGACACCCTGGCCGCCACCGCCGACCATCACCCGCTCACTTCGAGGACCCACCGAGAGCCCTTTCAAATAGAGCCCACCTGTGTCGTACAGAACTCGGCTACCACTGCCGGCGGCCGCCGACAGGGGCCAGAGGCGAAGGGTCCCGTCCGCCGATGTCGATGCCAGGGCGCTCCCGTCGGGGAGAAAGGCAA
>CALILB010000193.1 GCA_938016625.1 uncultured bacterium
GGAGGATTCCCATGGCGTCCCTTCGGAAATCCCTCGATCGGAGAACCTTTCTCAAACTCGGTGCAGCCGCTTCCGGCCTTGCGGTGGGTGGCTGTGAGACATCCGAGACACCCGCGACGCCGCCCTCGACGGTCGAGCTCGGCTACCGTCCTCTCGGTGATACCGGCTTGCGGGTGTCGGAGGTCGCCTTTGGCTCCCACCACATCGACCGGCCAGATCTGATGCGGGCCGCCATCGACGCCGGGATCAACACCTTCTGTACTTCCGGTCCCTATCTGGATGGTCGTGAGGAGATGGCGCTCGGAGAGGCGATGGCCGCGGTCGGCAGCAAGCGTGAAGATCTGGTCATCATCACCGGCATGGTAGTGCGACCCGGTACCTCCAAGCAGAAGATACTGGATGAGATCGACGCCAGTCTGCGGCGGCTGCGAACCAGCTACCTCGACGTCTATCTAACGGGTGAGGTCGGGACAGCGGAGGACCTCCAGGTCGACGGTTTGTACGAGGCCATCGATCACGCCAAGCAGGCGGGCAAGGTGAAGTGCCTGGGGCTCTCGGGACACTCCGGCGGCCTGCAGGCCTGCCTCAACGCCGCCATCGACGGCGGTCGGATCGAGGTCTTCTCCATCAAGTACGATTTTGTCTCCTATCCCGACCAGGACGAGATCCTCCGCCGCGCGGCTCAGCAGGGAATCGGGACTATCGTGTTCAAGGTCAACGCTGGCAACCGCCAGCAGGAGATCGAAGATCTCGAAGCGGGCGGACTCTCTTTTCCCCAGGCGGCGGTCAAGTGGGCCCTGACCAACCCAGATGTGGCCAGCGTCGCCATCTCGATGTCCAACTTCGACACCGTCCGGCAGTACACGGCGGCGGCAAGCACAACGCTCAGTTCTGCCGAGGTCGCCATGTTGCGCCGCTATGCCGACGAAATGTACGACAAGTACTGCCGGTTCTGTGGCGAGTGCGAGAAGCACTGCCCGCAGGGGGTGGCGGTGGCCGATGTCAACCGATACGCAATGTACTTTGCTGGTTATGGCCGCGAGAAGGAGGCTATGCGCCTCTACCGGACGCTATCCACGCGGCGCTGCTCGGCGGTCTGTTGTGACGGGTGCGCGGGTCACTGCGACAACGGGTGTCCCTTTGGGAGGCAGGTCCGCGCCGAGCTGGTAGCGGCGCATCGCCGGCTCAGCTTCTTGGAGGCCTAGGTGCGAGCTCGTCACCTGCTGCGGGTTTTGGCCGTCGTCGCCCTGCTCGGCTGTGCGGGGGAGGACCCGTCTTCACGCGCGGGAGCCGAGCTCGAGTCACTCCTCCCCGAGCCCTCCAGCCTCGAGGGATGGAGCGTTGCCGAGGGCCCGTCGTCCTACACGCCCGACGATCTATGGGAGTACCTCGACGGCGGCGCACCGCAATATCTGGCGTACGGTCTCGAACAGATGGTCCATGTCCGGTACCAGCTCGGTGACGATCCGCTGGCAAGCGTCACCGCTGATGTCTACGACATGGGCTCGGATCTTGGCGCCTTCGGTATTTATGGCAGCGTCCGGCCGTCCGGGGCGGAGATTCGACCCTGGGGCGCCGAAGGGTACCTTTCAGCCAATGTGGCGGCGGCGTGGAAGGGCGCGGTCTTTGCGCACGTGGCGGCCGACGATGACCGACCCGAGCTGATCGGGATGCTGGAAGATCTCATGTCTCACATCCTCGGTGGGATTGTCGGCGGAGTATCGCCGCCGGCTATTCTGAGCCCGCTGCCTGCAGAAGGTCTCGTTCCACAGAGTGAACGCTACGTGGCAACCGATCTTCTCGGACATGCCGCCCTCGGTGGGGGAGTCCTGGCGAGCTACGAGATCGACGGTCGCCGCGGCGAGCTCTTTTTCTCGGAGCTGGAGAGCGATGCCGACGCGGGGGAAGCGCTGATGGCACTCCAAGCCGAATGGGAACGTTGGGCCGAGATCGTGGTGCAGGATCCACCCGCTGGTGGGGACGGCTTTCGCTTCCGGGAACCAGAAGGTGGGGCCGGCTCCGTGATTCGGACCGGGCGATGGGTGGCGGGCGTCCACGGTGACCTTCCTTTCGAGGCGCAGGAGGATCTGCTGGAGCGGTTAGCCAGTCGGCTCGGCGGCTGACCCGGTCAGCGCCGCGGCAATATGCGGCGCCCCGGCCAAAAGTGCAATCTGCCAGAGAATTCCGTCATTGCAGCGGCCGCAGCCGGCTGGCACAGTCGTCAGTTGAAGATGTCCTGCCCGAGATTCCTCCACATGCTGGCCATGATCCATCTATTGGCCGCTCCCTTGCTGGCCCACATGCCGGGGGTGGATGGCGCGATCACGCCTGCCGGTGCCGCACCTGCACCGGGGATTCCCGGCTTCGCACGGCGATATATCGATCTCGACTACGGAGGCAACGGCAAACCGGGCTGGGTGAGGGCCGGCGACATGGACCTGGACGGCGATCGGGATGTCGTTGCCGGTGGCGGCAACGCGCTGTTCATCTACGAGAATAGCGGCCGGGCCGACGGTTGGCGGCGCTGGGGAAACCTCGATGCCTCGGGCCAGATCGGAGCCAACGGTGGCGAGCTCTTCGACGTGGATGGGGACAACGATCTGGATGTGATCTCGGCCAAGTACCAAGACGATCTGGGATGGTGGGAGAACCCCGGTGGCCCCTTGAGCAACGCTTCCTGGACCTTTCATGTGCTGAGCAACGAGAGTCGGTATCTCCACGACCTGATCCGGGTGGACATCGATGGCGATGAGATCGCCGAGGAGTTCATCGCCAACCTCAACCAGGGTTACTGGAGCTCCAAGATCACGCTGCGCTGGTACCGGCCGGGAGCCGACCCCGAGCAGCTCTGGGAGCAGCATACGATCGAGCCCGACCGTAGCGAGGGCTCACCCCACGGCCATGCGGGTGTCGATCTCGCTGATATCGACGACGACGGGGACTTCGATCTCGCCTATTCGAACGGCTGGTACGAGGGCCCGGCCGACCCGACGGGGTCCTGGGTCTGGCACGAGGTGACCACCCTGTACGGCGTCTCCAGCACCCTGGCGCGGGACATGGACGGAGACACCGATCTGGATCTGGTCATGGGGGCCGGGCACCATGGCGAGGGGGTCTTCTGGTACGAGCAACCCGCCGATCCGGTATCCGAGCCCTGGCCGGAGCACACGATCGACGCCTCGCTCTGGCATCCCGAATGTCTGCAGACCGTCGATCTCCAGAACGACGGCGATGTGGACATCGTCACCTGCGATCTCTTCTTTGGCGAGGAGAGTGGCGAGCCGGGCTGGTCCGACGAGGCCCACAGCGTCTATCTGTTCGAGAACCGCCCCGGGGCGGATGCCTGGAGCAAAAGCTATCTGAGCCGCAACTCCTATCCCAGTCACAAGCTGCAGGTGACCGATGTCGATGAGGACGGCCAGTGGGACGTCATCAGCGAGTCGGCGGGTTACTCGGTGATCAGCTACTACGAAAACACCAGCACCCGCATCGGCTACTGGCTGGATGTGGTCGATGACGCCTACCCCGGCAATGGCAAGCCCGGTTGGTCGACGACCGGGGATCTCAACGGTGACGGTTTGATGGATGTGGTGGCCGGCGGCGGCGGTGCCATCCACTGGTACCGCGCCCCGGAGTGGACCCGGTATCCGCTCGAGCCAAGCTCATCGACCGGCGGCAACGGGGGTCTGGTCTTGGATGTCGATGGCAACGGCTCCCCGGACGTGGTGGCGGCTCTCTTCAACGACGATCTGGTCTGGTGGCAGAACCCCGGCCCGGACGAGGTCGAGGGAACCTGGACCCGCCGCTCGATCGACCCCCTGGCCAACGATTTCAATCACGACCTGGCGTTGGGAAACCTGGACAGCGACAACGACCTCGAGATCGTGGCGCTCTATGTCGGTGGCGGGGTCCACTGGTACGACCCGCCGGCCGACCCGACCACCGAACCGTGGCCGCGGACGACCATCCTGGCCAACATCACCGACCCGAACGTAGGTCTGGCCATCTGCGACCTGGATGGCGACTCGGACCAGGACGTTGTGGCCTCCAACTTCTGGTATGAGAGACCGGCCGATCCGATGACGCCAAACTGGACTGCGCGGCAGCTGTTCAGCGAGGCGGTGCAGAACGTGGCCTGCGCTTTTGTCGATGACGACCCGCGGCTGGACGTGGTTGGCGCTCAGGGGTTCGTCCACCCCGATGGTGAGGTCTACTGGTCCGAGGCGCCGCCCGATCCCCGCAACGACCCCTGGACCGAGCATCTGGTGACCGGAGGTCTGGACGGACCCGAGAATATTTGGGCCGGTGATCTGGATGGCGACGGTTTCACCGACGTGGTCACCGGCGAGATGGGTACCTCCACCGGTTGGGACGACGCCGACAGCAACTTCCTTGTCATGTACGGCAGAGACCTCGATGGCCTGCTTTGGGAGCGGCGGGATCTGGGCTGGGCGGTGGGTGTGAGCGCCCGCATCCAACCGACGGACATCGACGGCGACGGCGGTCTCGACTTCGTCGCCGATGGCAACGCCGAGAATCACATCTACCTCTGGCGACAACAGCCAGGCCTGGAGCTGTTCACCGACGGCTTCGAGTCGGGCAACACCTCCCGGTGGAGCCGAGCAACACCCTGAAGACCGAGATCTGGTAGCTCGAGAGTCGAGCCTCCTCGCGCCGGCGGGACTACCGCTGAAAGGCGAGAATGCGGCCGTCGATCCCTGCGACGTAGACGAAGCTCGCGCCGACCGCCGGTGACCCTGCAAAGCCCCATGCGCCCGCGGCCGGAGGCTCCACCGCGTAGCGCCACACCGGACGACCTGTCCTGCGCTCGAGCGCCATGACACCCCCACGGTGGATGTCGTTTTGATAGCCCCTGAGAGCGGAGGTGGCGAAATAGACCCGCTGTCCCGTGACCGCGGGCTGTCCCCAGGCCCAGCCGTAGACGTCGGTCTTCCAGAGACGCTTACCGGTGCGAGCGTCGAAGGCAAAGGCCGCGGCGGCGTCCGACGAGCCGATGTAGACGACGCCGTCTCGCACACTGGCTGACGATTCGACCCAGGAGAACCAGATGTACTGCTTCCAGATCGGCTGGCCGGTGCTCGCCTCCAGGGCCACGAGGTCATAGCTACGACTTCCCACCACCACAAGGTCACCGGCGACGGCCGGGGTCGACACCACGGCACCCTTGGTGTCGTGCTTCCAAATAGGGCGTCCCGTTTTCGCGTCGAGGGCGTGGATGAAACCGTCGAAACTCCCGAAGTAGACGCGGCCGGAGGAGAAAACTGGAGCTGCCAGAACGCTATCTCTGGCCAAGAACTCCCAGAGCTTGCTGCCACTGCCCGGATCGAGCGCCAGGACATGCCCGTCATGCGTGCCGACAAAGAGCTTTTTGTCGGCCACGGTGACCTCCGAGCTGAAGGCGTCGTACCGGGAGTTCGGGTCCCCCGGTGGCAGACGCTCGATAGGCTCCTTGACCACCCGCAGCTCCCACACCTTCGTCCCGTCCCCGGCATGCAAGCGGTAGAGAAGTCCATCGTCGGCCTGAAAGAAGACACCATTGTCCGCGACCGTAGGGCGTGTTCGGATCGGTCCCCCGGCTTGAAAGCTCCACCGCTTTGCCCCCGATCGCGCGTCCAGCGCGTGGAGCCGTCCGGCGTCGTCGCCCGCATAGACAACGCCATTGGCAAATGTTGCTCCAGCCCACAGAGGGGCACCGGCATCGAAGCTCCAGGCCGGCTCGACCAGGAACGCAGACGGCTCCGGGCGGGAGGGGGCCTCGACCGCCTCGACGCGGTTCAGGGTGAAGGGGATCTCGTACACCGGCACGAGGCCTCTCGGCACTGTTCCATTGAGAGTCTGAGCCGCTTCGTCGTAGGTAAAGACGAACGGACCGAGCGTGACCTCGTTGCCATCAATGGTTGGATCCGCCGACCCCATCGGCAGCCGCACCATGTTCATAGCGGGGATGGTCAACCGGAGGGAGACTTTGCCTTCCTCGGCTGGCTCCAGCTCCAGCGCCAGGAGCTGCTCCTCGCCTTCGTGGACCATAAAGCCGGACCACGCGCCCAGGATGTGCGTGGCCGTGGGTCTCGTCGCTGTCTCCTCTCCCCACAAGGTTGCGGCGACGACCGCCACCAACAGACTTGTGCAAAACAGTCGAATGGCTTGTTTCATTGTCTCTGTCCTTTGGTTGTGTGGGCGCTGTGGGAGGTACCTACTTCCCCGGGCTGCCGGTCACCTCTGACGACAGATAGCTCAGCAGCAGGACTTGAAAGAGGAGCCCGATCAGGGTGGCCTTCGACAGGCCCGCAGTCTCATCCGAGTGGACAGGGGAGAGGAGGCGATCCAATAGGTGGCGGCGCTCGGACGCGGGCAGATCCGGCTTGAGCTCCTGGGCCCACCGCCACAGCTCCCCGTAGAGAAACCAGGCCGACCGGCGATAGACGGCGTCGAGCTCGGTGCCCCAAGCCTTGACGTGCTGGCGGGTGGCCGCGACCATCAGACCTTCGCTGAGCAGACCGGCCAGCAGACGAAGTCCAAGTTCCTCGGCTCCCTCTTTCTCGATCACATTCTCGAGCACCACGCCGCTGACGGCACCTATGTCCAGCTTGGACGCGAGCTCGCTGTAGTCACGTGAAGTGCTGCTCGTGGCGAGCTCATCGAGAAACTTTTGAAACTCGTCCACCACCGGCCAGATCCTCGAGTCCTGTGGCAGACCGGCTTCCAGCAGCTCAGCCCGAAGAGCCCACAGCCCCTCGACTGCCGGGGCGGTCAGGACGTTCTTCAGAGCGTCGCGGACTGCCATGAGCGCGATGAATGATAAATGGTGGAGCAGATGGGATTTGAACCCACGACCCCCACGTTGCGAACGTGGTGCTCTCCCGCTGAGCTACTGCCCCACAAAACAGCGGACGAGCATTCTACCGCTACCCGGCGAGTCGCTCAACGCCACGTTCAGCTACCAGTCGACGGTCTCGCCCGTTTCGGGCAGCAACGGATGTTGCCAACCCGCTTCGGTGAGGGCGGCGGCGAGGGCCTTGCGCGGCGGGTCTTCACCATGGTTGAGAAAGACCCGTTCGGGCGGCTCGGGCAACGCCCGGCACCACTTCAGGAGCTCTTCCTGGTCGGCGTGGGCCGACAGCCCGTGGAACTCCCGTATCTCGGCCCGCACCGGAATCCGCTGGCCGTGGATGGCGACGTGCTCGGCGCCGTTGACCAGCGCCCGCCCACGAGTACCCGACGCCTGATAGCCGACAAAGACCACGGCGTTCTTGGGGTCGCCCAGCCGTTGTTTGAGATGGTGCACGACCCGGCCGCCGGTGGCCATGCCGCTGGCGGCGACGATGACCGCCGGTTCTTGTCGGCGGTTTAAGGCCTTCGACTGCTCGACGCTGCGGCAGCGCTGGAAGCTGTCGGCCGCGAGTGGATCGAGATGTTGCTCGGCCAGCTCGAGCAGGTCCTCGTCGTGCTCGGCCTCCGCCTGATCGTAGATCTCGGTCGCCTTGATGGCCATCGGGCTGTCGAGAAAGACCGCGTCGGGGTCGAGATCGCCATCCTCCACCAGCTGTGACAGGTGGTAGAGCACCTCCTGGGTGCGACCGAGGGCAAAGGCGGGAATGATCACCGTCCCGCCGCGGGCAAAGACCCTTTCGATCACCTTGCGGAAAGCCGCCTCGGGGTTGGCGGTCCGGTGGTTGCGGTCGCCGTAGGTCGACTCCAGCACCAGCGTCGCGGGCATCTCGGCCGGTGGCTCGGGGTCCTTGACGATCGGCACGTCATAGCGGCCCACGTCCCCCGAAAAACACCAGGTGCGACGCTCGCCATCCGCGCCCTTGGCTCGGACCTCGATGGTCGCCGCGCCCAGCAGGTGGCCGGCGCGCCGGAAACGGATTTGGATACCCGGCAGGATGTCGTGCGATTCCTCGAAGGGCAGCGGACGGAGCAGCTTGAGCGCGCGGCGGGCGTCTTTGGAGGTGTAGAGCGGCTTGGGCTGCGGATGGCGGCTGTAGCCCTTCTTTTGCGCGTAGCGCGCCTGCTCCTCCTGCAGATGCCCGGCATCCTGGAGGATCAATGAGATCAGTCCACGACTCGGTTTTGTGCAGTAGACCGGTCCCTCGAAGCCTTCGCCCACCAGCCGCGGCAGGAGCCCCGTATGGTCGAGGTGGGCATGGGTCAGAATGACCGCGTTGAGGTCGGCGGGACGATAGTGGAGCTCCCTCCAGTTCCGCTGCTCGAGCTCTTCGGGACCCTGATAGAGTCCGCAGTCCACGAGCAGATCGGTGTCGCCCCATCTTAGATGGGTGCTGCTGCCGGTGACCGACCCGCAGGCCCCACAGAAAGTCACTTTTGCCATGGTGGAAAGCTCCGATCAAATAGAAGGCGAGAGTCTAGCACCGGCCCAGCCACCGGCCGCCGTCGAGCGCCTCGCCTACCACCTGGACGACCGCTTTCGCGTACCGGGGACCCGGTACCGGTTTGGCTGGGACTTCGTGCTGGGTTTGATTCCCGGGCT
>CALILB010000194.1 GCA_938016625.1 uncultured bacterium
GCTCGAGGAGAAGTACAAGCAGGCGTTCGAAACGGACCCGATCTGCTGTCTGCGGATGACGGCAACGCGGGGCAAGTGGATCGATCAGAGCCAGTCACACACCATCTTCGTCACCGGCGGCTCGGGACAGGTGTTGAACGACATCTTCCTGACGGCCTGGAGATTGGGGCTCAAGACCACCTACCGGTTGCAAACGCCTGTCCCCACCGAGGTCGAGGTAAAGATCGTCGACAGATCGGAACAGGGTGAGAGTCGAAGACGCGACGATTCGGCCGGGGCGGCCGTAGGAGTGACCGCTACTCGATCCGGATCCGCGCGAAGCGACGCTTCCCCACTTTGAACAGGTAGGGCTCCTCGCGGGCTGTGATCTCGAAAGTAGGGTCGGAGGCGCGCTCGCTGTCGATCGACACCGCCCCCTGCTCGATGAGGCGACGGGCCTCCCGCTTGCTGGGGGCCAGGTCGGCCGCCATGAGGACATCGGGGAGCTGAGAGGGACCCGCGAGAGCAAACAGCGGCACCTCGTCGGGGACACCACCACCGGAGAAGACCTTCTCGAACTCGGCCGCGGCCTGCTCGGCGGCGGCCTCGTCGTGGTACTCGGCGACCAGGTAGCGGGCGAGATCCTTCTTGGCCGCCATCGGGTGGAGCTTGCCCGCCTCGACCCGACTCCGGCGCTGGGCGATCTCCTCCTCGGGCTCGTCGGTCAACAGGAGATACCACTCCCACATGAGCTCGTCGCCGATCGACATGGTCTTGCCGTAGATCTCCTGCCCAGAGTCCTCGACGGCGATCGAATTGCCCAGACTCTTGGACATCTTGTTGGTGCCGTCGATGCCCACCAGAAGGGGGACGGTGAGCACGACCTGTGGCTCGAGACCCTCCTCCTTCATCAGGTCCCGACCCACCAGCAGATTGAAGATCTGGTCGTGTCCGCCAAGCTCGACATCGGCCTCCAGCGCGATGGAGTCGTAGGCCTGGACCAGGGGATAGAGCAGCTCGTGCAGACTGATCGGTTGGTTGGACTCGAAACGGGCTCTGAAGTCTTCCCGTTCCATCATTCGCGCCAGTGTGTAGCGGCCGGCGAGCCGCACCATTCCCTCGGAGCCCAGCTTCCCCAGCCAGCGGCTGTTGTAGTCGATGACCGTGGTCTCGCGGTCGAGTAGGTGGAAGATCTGACGCTTATAGGTCTCGGAGTTGGCGGCGACGTCTTCGGCGGTCAGCTGTGGCCGGGTCGCGTTTCTGCCCGAGGGGTCACCGATCATGGCGGTGAAATCACCGATCAAGAAGACAACCCGGTGGCCCAGGTCCTGGAAGTGCTTCATCTTCCGGATGAGGACCGTGTGGCCGAGGTGGAGATCGGGTGCCGAGGGGTCGAATCCGGTCTTGACCGTCAACGGCTTGCCCGTCTCCCGGGAGCGGGCGAGTTTTTGACGGAGCTGTTCCTCGTCGACCAGATCGACGGTGCCCCGCTTGAGCAGATTCATCTGCTCGTCTACGGACGCAAATCGAGTCTCACCACTACTCATCGGCAGGGGAGGTTAACACGGGGTCAGGGACTCGAAGATCAAAGCTCGGTGTATTCGAGGGCGGTGCGAGGCCGCTCGCGACCGGGCGCGCTGTCGAGGGCGGGGGGGCTCCAATAGAGGTCGAAATAGGCCCGGGCGACGGCGCGGAACATGCGGAATCGAGACCTCGTGCCCTGCCATAGGCCTAGCTTCTTCTCCTTGACCCGGTGTCTGAGCTGGTAGAAGACGGTTGTCCCACAACGCCGACCCAGACGCTGACAGGTCCAGTTGAGGGCGGCCTCGATGCGAAAGCCCGTGAGAAAGTCCTCCGGTACCGCTTCGAAGATCTCCCTTCTCAAACATCGGATGCCGGACAGCAACGGGCCACTGCGCCGGTGTAGCTCATCCAAGAGCCAGCCACGGCTGCGGATGCCGATGTTCATCTCACAACGGCTGTGGACTACCGGCTCGATGAGCTGACGCAGAAGATAGTCCGAAAGATTGAGAATGTCGCCGTCGAGGAAGACCAATATCGGAGCCCGGGTGTGGATGACTCCCACCGCCATGGCGACCCCTTTGCCCTGGTTGTGTTTGAGCTCGATGGCCCGGACCCCGAGGGCCTGTGCGACCCGGGTCGTGCGGTCGACGGAGCCGTCCGAGACAACGATGATCTCGTCAACCAGCTCGCTCGATCGCAGCACCGACAAGACATCGGCCAGCGTCTCTTCTTCGTTGTAGGCGGGGACGATCGCGGCCACCCGGGAGGGTGACGCGCCGGAGCTCGGCCCGGATTTTGGGATCGGGTTCATGGCCCGATGAAAGGTGCCAGCCTCCTCTCAGATACCCTGCTCGCTCCACGGCGGGGCTGCGGGCAGTTGCTCGGCCTCGGTGGTCAATGTTCCCTGACACAGCATACGGGCGTCACCGCTCAACGTCCAGCCCTGAGAGTCGCCCCGGCCGGCCGCCGGACCCACCTTCAGCAAGAACCCGCCGCGGGTGCGCGCCGCGATCGGCAGCTCGAGGTGACCGAGATGCAAACCGGTGGCCGTGGCCGCAAGTACCCCGGTACCGCAGGCCAGGGTCTCCGCCTCCACACCCCGCTCGAAGCTCCTTATCTCCAGTCGACCGCGCTCGGGAAAGCGGACAAAGTCGACATTGGGGCCCTCCTCCCCAAAACTCTCGTGTGCACGAAGCCGGGGTCCCAGCTCGGCCACCGGTGCCTTGCCGAGATCTTCGGGCCAGGGGAGCACGAGATGCGGCACCCCGACGTCAACGGCCCAGCCGCTGAAGGCTCGATCTCCGAGCTCGACCCTCTTGCCGCGCGGCTCGGCCGGCACCGGCAGCTCGAGAGCCGCCGCGGCGGAGTCCTCGATCCAGCCCCTGATCGGCCCGGCCCCGGTTTCGATCTCGATCGACTGGTCTACCCATCCCAGGTGAGCGGCGAGACGCACGGCACAGCGGGTGCCGTTGAGACAGAGGGCGGCCGGTCGACCATCGGCGTTGTAGTAACGCATCCGAGCGCCGCTGGGGCTGCGCTCGAGGTGGAAGAGGCCATCGGCTCCCAGCGACAGGCCCCGTCGACACCAGGCCCGGACCAGCTCCGGCGGTGGGATCGGCTCGGGCTCTACCAGGGCCAGAAAGTCATTGCCGCCCCCGGAGAGCTTGAAGTAGGGCCTCATGGAACGCGGACTTCGACTTCTCGGCTGTGCTCGCTCCTGTTACCGGTGTGGTCGATGGCAATCACGTAGTAGACGTAGGTTTCATCGGTGACGGCATCCTGGTCGAGAAACTCGAGGCCGATAGTCGGCTCGGGTGTGAGCAGCTCGACCTCGTCCCTAGGCCCGCGACGGTAGAGCAGGTAGCCGGCCAGGTCGACCGCGCCGGAGGGTTCCCAGAGCAATCGCACCCGCCCGGTCTCGGGTAGGGCCACCAGGTTGTCCGGGGTCGGGGGTGCAAACCGATCCAGGTAGTTCACCTCTTGCTCGACGGCGATGGCGCTCTCGACCAACGGCTCCACCTCGGCCACCGTGGTCACGGTATAGATATAGCGATTATCGAGTCGAGCGCCCCGGTCGAGGTAGCGATCCGTCTCCGGTGGCGCTACCTGGACGGGCGCACCATACTCCCGAGCCCTGGCCTCCCGCCGATAGATGCGAAATCCGGTGCCCCTCTCCTCAGCCTCCCAGACCAGCTGCACACCACCGGGCTCGGCTGTCACCTCCAGCGCTTGCGGTGGCGGGGGAGGGGGGATGGGGATGATGCCCTCGAGGTTCGAGAAGGGAGAGATCAGTCTTCGACCCAAAACCGTCCGTACGCCATAGATGCGAGCTTCGTCTCCCCGCGGCTGTGGTGGCTCCAGGGGCAGGCGAATTTCAAGACGGTCTCCCACCACCGCGGCCTCGAGGTTCTCACCCGCGAGCGCTAGACGCCTTTGTGCTTGCGAGGCGAACTCCCGTGGATCCATTTGCAGCAACTGATCGAGGTACCTTTGATTTGGATCCTCTTCTTCCTCTTCGTCTGTGGGCGCCGCAAAGAAGATGCTCGGAGGAGCCTCTTCTTCGGTCTCGGCCGGCTCCTCGGCTTGGGACGTGGGCAGCGGGCGGGTGAGCTCCCACAGCTCGACAGACTCGATCTCAGCCAACGCCAGACCACCGATGGTGGTCGTCGGGTAGGTCAGCGACATCAGCAGGTCGGTGCCCCGCTGCTGCAGGGTGAGGTCGTCGATGGGGGCCGGGATTCTGCTCGCCGGTGGTCTCGGGGGCTCCTTCTTGCCGCAGCCGGAGGCCGCGACGATCAACAGGGCCGCCAGACCGAGCAGCCAGGTGAAATCTCGCACCTTGTTCATCAGCAAGCGTGATCTTGTCACGATTCCATCCACCGCAAAGCTCCCTACAAAACGTAGCGGCTCAAATCCTGATCCTCGACGATGTCGGCGAGGGCCTGCAGGACATATTCAGCGTCGATCCTGACTTCGACCCCTTTCATGTCCGGTGCCTCGAAGGAGACCTCGTCCAGCAGACGCTCGAGCAGGGTCGCCAGTCTTCGAGCACCGATGTTCTCTGTGCGCGAGTTCACCTCCACCGCCAGGCGGGCGATCTCTGCGACCGCATCGGCGGTGAATTCCACCGCTGTGCCCTCGGTGGCGAGCAGTGCGGTGTATTGCTTGGTGAGGGCATTTTCCGGCTCGGTCAGGATGCGGACAAAGTCCTCCTCGGTCAGTGCCGCCAGCTCCACACGGATGGGAAAGCGGCCCTGGAGCTCCGGGATGAGATCGGAGGGCTTGGACATGTGAAAGGCGCCGGCGGCCATAAACAAGATGTGATCGGTCTTGACCGGTCCGTACTTTGTCGCCACGGTGCTGCCCTCGACGATGGGCAGCAGATCGCGCTGGACACCTTCGCGCGAAACGTCGGGACCATGCCCGTGGTCGCTGCCCGCAATCTTGTCGATCTCGTCGAGGAAGATGATGCCTCCGTGCTCGACGCGATTGCGGGACTCGCGGTTGACCTGTTGGGTGTCGATGAGCTTCTCGGCCTCCTGCTGGGTCAGGATCTCACGCGCCTGGGCGACGGTGACACTCTGCTTTTTGCGCCGACCAAAGAACCCGGGAAGCATCTCCTTGAGGTTGATTCCCACCTCTTCGACTCCCTGAGGGGTGAACATCTCGAAGCTGGGAAGCGATGCGTCCTCGACTTCGATATCTACTGATCGCTTGTCGAGCGAGCCCGACCGCAGCTTGTTGCGAAACTTCTCCCGCGTGGCCTTCGGGTCGGGCGTCTCGGCCCCGCTGTCAGCAGGTTGGGCGGCTACCGGCGGGACCAGCAGGTGGAGCAGGCGCTCTTCGGCCCTTTCTTCGGCCTCGGTCCAGACCGCTTCACGCTTTTCCTTCTTGACCATCGACACCGCGATCTCGACCAGATCGCGGATCATCGACTCTACATCCCGTCCGACATAGCCCACCTCGGTGAACTTGCTGGCCTCGACCTTGAGAAACGGGGCGCGGGCCAGTCGGGCGAGCCGTCGCGCGATCTCGGTCTTGCCGACACCGGTGGGCCCGATCATCAGGATGTTCTTGGGGAGCACCTCCTCGGCCAGCTTGGGGTCGAGCTGCTGGCGACGCCAGCGGTTGCGCAGGGCGATGGCGACAGCTCGCTTGGCGGCGTTCTGCCCGACGACGAACTTGTCGAGCCGGGCGACTATCTGCCGGGGAGTGAGATCTTCG
>CALILB010000195.1 GCA_938016625.1 uncultured bacterium
CACAGCGAGGGAGCCGTAGAGGGCGGCCGAGGTCGCTTTGCCCGATACATCGCCCACCGCGAGAGCCATCTGGCCGTCGCCGGAGGGCAGAAAGTCGTAGAAGTCGCCACCCAGATGCCTGGCCGGCTCGTAGCCGACGGCCACCCGGAGACCCGGCAGCCACGGGCTCGTCTTGGGTAGCAGCTGCTTCTGGATCTCCCGAGCAGTAGACAAATCCAGCTCCAGACGTTGCTCGTCCTTGTGTAGCTGTTCGTAAAGCCGAGCATTCTCCAGCGCGATGGCCAGAGCTGAGCCGAGAGTCGACAGGGTCTCCTCATGCCGCGAGGTGAAAGCGTCGTACTCGGTGCTTTCCAAATCCAGCACGCCCACCAGCTGCCCCTTGACGGCCATGGGGACGGCGAGCTCGGAGCGCACATCCAGATCGGAGACGCAGGAGACGTAACGCGGATCCAGATGGATGTTGGGGACCCGCAAGGTCTGTTGAAGTGCGGCCGCGGTACCACAGATGCCTTGTCCCAGAGGGAGGCTACGGGCGGTTCCCACCCGGGGACCGTCGCGATAGAACGAGATCCGGGGCTCCAGGAGCTGGGTTTCTTCGTTCCAGAGCAGGACCGTGAAGACGTCGTGGTCGATCAATCGGCGGACGAGCTCGGCAACCTTCTCCAGGAGCTCTTCGCTGTCCAGAATCGAAGCCAGCTCGCGATTCACCTCGTGGAGCATCGACAGCGTCTGTGCCTGCTCCTGCAGATTGTTGTAGAGACGGGAGTTATCGATCGCGTTGGCGAGTTGTCCGCCGAGCGGCTCCAGCAGCCGCCGGTGCTCCTCGGTGAAGAAGCCGGGCTTGCTGCTCCCCAGGTCGAGGACCCCGATAGTCCTGTCTTTGGCCACGAGCGGGATGGCCAGCTCCGAGCGAACACCCTCGGTCGCCTGGATGTAGCGAGGATCCTTCTCCACGTCGGGAACGAGTACGGCTTCTTTGCTCTCGGCGGCGGCGCCCACGATCCCCTGGCCCATACCAAAGCGCCAGTGTTTGGCCACCTCTTCGCGGAAGCCCGCCGCCAGCTCGAACTGGAGCTCGCGCCCCAAGTCGTCCACCAGCAGGATGCCGAGGGTGTCGTAGTCGACAAACCGCTTCAGACAGTCGGCCACCCGCCGCAGACCCTCCTTCAGGTCCGGCGTGGCATTGATCTCCTGTGTGACCGAGAGGAGGCAGGCCAGGGTGTTGGCCTCCTGACGGGGGTCGAGGCGTCTTGTCGCATCCACCTCGGGGGTCACACTGGCTTCCACGGCCTCGTTCGAGGCCTCGGGCCCATCGAGTCTTTCAGCCATGTCCTCAGAGCCTACTAACAAAAATAGGCGGCTTTTCCTTCCCTGGGTCAGCTCGGATCGACAACCGCTCGGGGTGGCCGCCCGCACACCTTCCGCTTCCAGAAGACCCGGTGCCGGCGCAGGGCCGCTCAGCAGGCGGGCCAATACCTACTGCAAAGCTGTCTGCTCTACCGGCATGTTCTGCGCCGTGAGCGGCTCGATCACCTCGCTGAACTTGAAGTTCTCCCGTGCCATCGCCTCGAGGACGGGGCGGTAGATGGCGGGCTCGGTGGGTATGTGGCTGCCGATCAGATCGATGTCGCCATCCAGAACGAGTTGGGCGGCAAGGGCGCCGGGCAGACCCACCGCCCGGGCCATGGCTGTATTACTGCCCGTCTCACCATACTGAACCAGCGTGGCGACGATCTTCTCGCGTCGCATTCCCGGCGTCTCTCGGTCCTCTCCATCCGTCGGGTAGTGGGCCGTGAGCTCGTGGTGGATGATGACCAGGTCCCTGGCCTCGGCCGGCAGCTGCAGCTTGGTGTCCACCAGATGCTCCAGGGCGTCGGTCGCCGATGCCCCGTCGTTGCCGACGGGCTCCTCCGAAAAGATGCCCAGCCAGCGCAGGTTCTCCATCACGGTTCCGTCGAGATCGAGCTCGAGGAATCGAGCCGCCCTCTCCTCGACCGTCGAGCCGTGCACCTCTTCGGGGAGCAACATTTCCACCAACTCGGCGAAGCTGCGTTCGGCCAGGCGAGGAATCGAGATCTGCTCGCCGGTAAGACCCAACCGGACGACCTGGTGCCAGGTCTCACACCACCCCGGGAAGCGCAATTTGCCTCGAATCAGGGTTTCGACGTTGGCCAGGCCAAACTGTGACCGATAGACGAGCGAGTCGCGGTTGGGGTAGGCCTCCATGGTGCCGACCCCCGGCACCTCCACCGGCCAGGTCTGGGTGAAGACTCGCGACTTCGGCACCGCTCGGAGCTGTCCGCGCCGGAGATAGTGGGCACCCCGATCACCGGCCGTGACCACGCGACGAGGGCTGCGGGTTATGGCATAACGGAGCGGATTGGTGAAGGAATCAGGGGCCGGGACGCCGCTGCCATAGGACTCGTAGCTGTCGACGATGCCACCGGCGCTGTGCACCCGGTCGATGAGCGACATCCCGGCCATGTGATCGATGCCCGGATCGAGACCCATCTCGGTGAGAAGCAGCACCCCCTTCTGGCGAGCATCACTCGAAAGAGCTTTGATCTTCGGAGTACTGTAGGAGGTGGAGATCATGTGACGGCCCTGCCGGACACACTCATGGGCGACGAGGCTGATCATCGCCTGGGGCAGGAGGTTGACCACCAGATCGGCGCCCTCGATGATCGCCTCCAGCCGATCTTTGGCCCGGGCGTCGATGGCGATAGCCTCCCCATGCGGGTGCCCGTTGACCCGCGCGGCGGCGAC
>CALILB010000196.1 GCA_938016625.1 uncultured bacterium
CATCTCAGCGGCATAGGGCTCGAGCCGCTCGGCGAGGTCGAGACGGTCCGCCAACGGCGCCACCCTACGGCGGGCCTTCTCGAATACCTCCTCTTCCGGCCGGCTCATCTCTTTGTCTTCCCTGATGTTCTACCACGGCCGGGGTGCCAGACTGGGTATGATCCCCCGGAATGCGCGAAAAACCCGACTACTTCTACCGGCAGTCGGCGGTCATCCCCTACCGCGTCCGTCAAGGCAAGCCGGAGATTCTTCTGATCACCTCACAGCACAGGAGACGCTGGGTGATTCCCAAGGGAATCATCGAGCCCGATCTCTCGCCGGCCGCTTCGGCGGCCAAGGAGGCGCTGGAGGAGGCCGGGGTGGAAGGGAGAGTCGGCACCGAGCCGCTCGGACGCTACCAGTACGAAAAGTGGGGCGGCACCTGCACTGTCGAGGTGTTCGTCTTGGAGGTCGATCGGGTCCATGACGAGTGGGCCGAGGACCACCGCCAGCGGCTCTGGCTGTCGCCGGCCGAAGCCGCCGACCGGGTCGACGAAGAGGATCTGGCGCGGCTCATCACCGAGCTCTCGTCCTCCCTCGGCGAGCTCTAGCTCCACCTATTCTTCGACACTGGTGTGGTCGTGAACGATCGTCCACCGCCCCGAGATTTTGCGGAAAACGAGGGTGAAGACTCCACCCGAGCTCTCACCCTCCCGCTCGAGCTGCCAGCGCCCGAGCACCCAGGCGGCCTTGGTCCCCAGAGGGTAGACCTCGACCTCCTCGAAGGCCAGCTTGCCCATGCTTGCCTGGCCGCCGCCATAGGTCTCGCGGTACTTCTCCAACGTCGTCTCCCAACCGCGGTTGACTCGTCCGCCCGAGGTGAAGATCAGATCCGGGCTCTCCCAGTAACCGGCCATGAAACCCTCCAGCTCGCCCCGGTTCCAGGCCTCGCTCTGGCTGTCCAACACATCGAGGATGACCGCGGTCAACTGCGGATTCTCATTTCGGGCGTTGCCGCCGACAAACAGGCCGATCGTCAAGAAAACCGCAAAACCGGCTACATTCGCCCACCTGCTCCTCGCAACTCCAGGCATCGAAACCCCCTTTCCTGGCCACTGCAGCATATTCCAACAGACCTTGGAATCGCCAAAACCTCACCCCCCCGGATCCCGTAAATCAGGTATCGCCCCACCGGGCGGAAAGGTGATTGCTATGCGCACGACTCGACAAACGGCTTGGGTGGCTCTCGTAATTACACTGCTGGTCCCCGCTTCCCTTATTGCCGGGCACAAGGTCAAATTCGGCCATCTCACCATGGCGGATGGTCTTCCCGAGGCGGGGATCACTTCCATGATCCAGGATCGCCTCGGTTTTATCTGGCTCGGCACCCCGAACGGGCTCGTCAAGTACGACGGTTACAGCTTCACCTCCTACAAGCCCGATCCCAAAGACCCCGACAGCATCGGCGGACGGCTGGTGATGTCGCTCTACGAAGATGGAGCCGGTGAGCTGTGGGTCGGGACCCGGCGTGGCGGGCTCAATCGCTTTGATCGAGCTACCGAGAAGTTCGTCCGCTACATGAACGACCCCGACGACCCCAGGAGCATCAGCTTCAATGCCGTGAGCGCGATCTTCGAGGACAGCCGCGGCGATCTGTGGGTGGGTACCGGAGACATGGAGTCGCAGGATGCGGCGGGAGGGCTCAACTTCTTCGACCCGGACTCGGGTACTTTTGTCCGTCGTCTGCACGATCCCGACGACCCCAACTCTTTGAGCCACAATGTGGTGACGGACATTCGAGAGGACGCCCAAGGCAATCTTTGGATTGCCACCGCCGGAGGGCTCAATCGCATGAACCGGGAAACCGGGGTCATCACTCGATTCCTCCACGACCCCGACGACCCAGAGAGCCTGAGCCACCACTACGTCTCCAGCCTCGCCACAGACCATCGAGGAAACTTGTGGGTCGGCACCCATGGCGGCCTCGACCTCTTCGACCCGGAAAGCGGTGGCTTCCGGCACTTTCGGCACGACCCTGAAATCCGCTGGAGCTTGAGCAGCAACCACATCTCCACTCTCTTTGTCGACCGGGAGGGGACGCTCTGGGTAGGAACTTGGGGGGGCGTCCTGCACCGCTTCTGGCCGGAGGAACGAACCTTCTCGAAGTTTGCGCACGACCCCGACGATCCCTACAGCCTCAGTGCCAACACGGCGATCATGACCATCTACGAGGACCGGACGGACATCTTGTGGGTCGGCACCTGGGCCGGTGGTCTCAACAAGCTCGACCCCTTCTCTGGCAAGTTCCCTCACTATGGTCACGAGCCGGACAATCCGAACAGCCTCAGCAACGACCAGGTCATGGCTTTTCACGAGGACCGCGCCGGCAACCTCTGGATCGGTACCAAAGGGGGCGGGCTCAATCGGTACAACCCGGCGAGTGAGACCTATACCCACTATCGCCATCGCCCGGAGGATCCGACGAGTATCGGCTCGGACCGGATCCTCGCCATCCTCGAGGACCGGTTTGGAACCATCTGGATCGCCGCCGTGGGGGCCGGGTTGGACCGTTTCAATCCCGATGGCGAGACCTTTACGCATTTCAGTCACGATCCCGACGATCCCAGCTCGCTGAGCGATAACTACGTCCTCGACCTGCTCGAGGACAGTGAGGGTCGCTTTTGGGTAGGAACCGTCGAGGGTGGGCTGAGCCTCTTCGACCGTGCCACGGGAACCTTCGAGGTTCAGAGCTCCGTCACCGATGATCCGGACAGCCCGACCTTTGTGCGGCTGATCCACGAGGACAGCGACGGCACTCTGTGGGTCGGCACCGAGGGCGGATTGGTCCACTTCGAGCCCACCGAGCGGACGTTCACGACCTACCTCGAGCCGGTCACCGGTCTCGACATCATCATGTCGATCCACGAAGATCGCTCGGGCCGACTCTGGATCGGGACCTTCAACGGTGGTCTCCACCTGTTCGATCGGGAGACCGGCACCAGCCGGGCGTTTACCCAGAAGGACGGCCTCGCCCACGACACCGTCTACAACATCCTGGAGGACGAGCAGGGCCGTCTTTGGTTGAGCACCGGCAACGGTATGTCGCGATTCAATCCCGAGACCGAAAGCTTCAGAACCTACGGTGTCGAGGACGGACTCCAGGGCCATCAATTCGGCGGCGGTGCCATCCGCAAGCAAGACGGCGAGATGCTCTTCGGCGGCAGCCATGGCATCAACGCCTTCTTCCCCGAGTACGTCAAGGACAACCCCTACCCACCGCAGGTGGCGCTGACCTGGCTCAAGGTCATGAACCAGTCGCTGATGCCAAGTGAAGGGTCCGGGCTCGAGAGCCACATCTCGGTCGCGCAGCAGGTGGCCCTGAGTCACGATCAGAACGCAGTAGCTCTTGGCTTCTCGGCTCTGCACTTCGGACACCCCGACCAGAACCGGTACTCCTACCGGCTGGATCCGCTGGACCAGGACTGGGTCCAGGCCGGAACCCACCGTTATGCCTCCTACTCGAACCTCCGCCCCGGCAATTACGAGTTCAGGGTGAGGGCCGCCAATGGCGACGGTTTGTGGAACGAGGAGGGCACCTCGGTCAAGCTCACCATCCAACCCCCCTGGTGGCAGAGCTGGTGGGCGTACAGCCTCTTCGGAGTGCTCGCCGCGGTTACCGTGGTCGGTGTCGACCGGGCCCGCCGCAACCGCCTCCTCAGCCGTGAGCGAGAGCGTTCCCGACAGCAGGAAGCGCGGTTGCGAGCGGAAGCCGCCGAGCTCCAGGCCAAGGCCGCCGAAGCCGAGGCGCGTGCCCTGCGCGCCGAGAACGAGAGGCAGACCCTCGAGTTGGAGGAGGCTCGAACGCTCCAGCTCTCGATGCTGCCCGAAGAGCTCCCACAGCCGCCAAATCTGGAGATCGCGGCCTACATGAAGACCGCCACCGAGGTCGGCGGCGATTACTACGACTTCGATCTCTCGCCCGACGGCACACTGACCGTGGCCATCGGTGATGCCACCGGACACGGATCCAGGGCCGGCACCATGGTCACCGCCACCAAGGTTCTCTTCAACCTGCTGGCCAACGAGCCCGACGGTGTGCGGGTGCTGCAGGAGGCCACCCGGATCATCAAACGGCTCAACATGCAGAACCTGTTTATGGCCCTGGCCCTGGCCAAGCTCAAGGACAACCATCTCGAGATCTCGGGCGCCGGCATGCCACCGACCCTGGTTCACCGCGCCTCCTCCCGCCAGGTCGAGGAGATCGATCTCGAGGGAGCACCCCTAGGGAGCTTCACCGACTTCCCCTACCAGACCCGCTCGATCGATCTGCAGCCGGGCGACACGGTGGTGATGATGAGTGACGGTCTGCCCGAGATGGTCGACGAGGAGGGCGAGGTCTTCGGCTACGACCGTGTGGGCTCGATCCTGCAAGAGGCCGGCTCGCTAACCCCACAGGGAGTTATCGAATACTTCTCGAAGGCCGCCAGCGGCTGGGCCAACGGGCGCCCCCAGGACGACGACGTCACGCTGGTGGTCATGCAAATGAAGGCCGCCTAAAACTGGGGACACAATACGGATTCCCGGGTTTCGGGTCGCGCTCGAAGCGCGACCCGCTTGGAAAATGCGTATTGTGTCCCCAGTTTTTCTGGCATTCGCCGGCTGACTGCTCTATCATCTCGTCATCAACAACGACGAAAGGAGCAGCGTGATGCGGGCTGCCCGTCCCGATTTCCGCTTTCGAATTCGGCAGCGTTTGTCCCTGGTCATCTTGACGACGGTTCTGGCGACCGGCTCGACCGCAGCCCTGGCGGCTGTCCCCTACCTCGACGCCAGCGGGAACCCCCTACCGGTCGACACCGAGGAAGAGGTCCTCGAGTTCCTGCGTACGGCCAAGATCGTCTCCAAAGCGAAGCTCGGCGAGGGGACCAACAAGTCGAAACGCAAGATCGTGCTGGAGAAGGATGGCGTGCGCTGCAACGCGGTCCTGCGCACCGGCTACAAGGTCGTGGCCTCGGGCGACAGTGGTTTTGTCGACTCCTATCTGTCCGAAGTGGCCGCCTACGAGCTCAGCCGGCTCCTCGGCTTCGACAACGTGCCGCCGGTCGTCCGCCGCAAAGGCGGCTCGATCCAGATCTGGATCGAGAACGCTCGCACCGTGC
>CALILB010000197.1 GCA_938016625.1 uncultured bacterium
TGGACGGCGGTGACCGTGTGACAGAAGTCGCAGCTCACCCCTTCTCTGGTGACGCCTTCCCGCAACTCGTAGTCACCATTCACCATGGTCATCGGCGCATGGCACCGTAGACATACTTTCCGCGCCTCCTCACCGGCCTCCTTGACTGCTTGCATGTAAGCTGTGTCGAATATCGGGTCGGTGAGGGAGAAGGCGTGCAGGCTGTTCTTCCACGATTCGTAGATGTCCGAGTGGCATTCACCACACACCCTGGCGCTGGTGTAGCCCTCCGCAGCCACTTCTGCCTCACTCGCTGAGCGCGCAGGCCCAGAGGCGAAGCAGACAAAGGCCGCTACCCCGATCAACAGGACATGCACTCGAGTCGCTTTTGAGGTGCACATTTGTCGTCCTCCCGTCGGCTCCGAGGTTCCCGGCTACTGAGTTTTCGAGCAACGGCGTCTTCAATCGCCTGGCGCGCTCGAGTGTCGAGGTACTAGCTGCGCAATCTTAGACACAGGTCTTCGATCCATCGAACACCCGATGGGGTGGCCATGGGTATGCTCGACGGGTAGCCGAGGTCTCAGTCCTTTGGGAGTGGAGCATCGAGGATACACCCACCCTGAAGGGTGGGGTGGAGGCCGATACTTACAGGAAAAAGGCCTCGCCGACTCCTACGCTGTAGAGGTCGACCGCGACCAGTCGGTGAGCGTGTCGGAGCCTTGTGTCACCGCTCGTTTCGCCTCTCGAGTAGCGGTGGGTGCCGGTCATTATGGGGTTGTTCTTGCCGTAGGTCGCCCGGAGCTCGCGTTCGCACGACTCCGCCGAGGCCGTGGACAGGGCGATGTGGGCGTAATGGGACTCGAAAGTACTGGGCGCCGTTGGGATCGTAAATAGAGTATTTCTGGCCATCCTCCCTACCCTTTTGGGTAGGTCAGTAATCGATACCCACCCCGTCAAACGGGCGGATGCACCACCTTGCGATGTGCACCCGAACCACCTTGAGGGGCGTCGACAGGAGTCGGCCCCAGTCTCTAGATTGCAGCTACATACTGAAAGGGGGAGGTAGCCCATGAGTGAGAGCTGGTTTATCGAAGAGCTCGAGCGGCGGGGGGTCTCAAGGAGGGACTTTCTCGGTTTCTGTGGGGTGATGACCTCGGTGCTCGCCCTGCCCAGATCGGCAGGAGCGCAGATCGCCGAAGCCATCGAAACGAAGGAGAAGCCGACCCTGGTGTGGCTCGAGTTCCAGGACTGCGCAGGCAACACCGAGTCGTTCCTGCGAGCATCGCGACCCACGGTCGCCGACATCGTCCTGGACACGATCTCGGTGGATTATCACGAAACCATCATGGCGGCCGCCGGACACCAGGCGGAAGCAGCCCTGGCAGGGGTCGTCGAGGGCAAACCCGGCGCCTATATCGCCGTGGTCGAAGGCTCGATTCCGACTGGAGAGAACGGCGCCTACTGCACCATTGGCGGCCGCTCGGCGCAGGATATCGCCCGCGAGGTTTGCGGCGGTGCAGCGGCGACGATCGCCATCGGCACCTGTGCTGCCTTTGGCGGGCTGCCGGCGGCAGCGCCCAATCCCACCGGAGCTCTTAGCGTGGCCGACGCCGTCCCCGGGGTAAAGAACCTGATCAATCTGCCGGCCTGCCCCGCCAACGTCGAAAATCTGGTGGGCGTGATCGTCTACTACCTGACTTTCAACCGGTTCCCCAAGGCCGATCGCTACAAGCGACCGCTGTTTGCCTATGGCAAGTCGATCCACGACAACTGCGAGCGGCGGGCACACTTCGACGCCGGGCAGTACGTCGAGAAATGGGGCGACGAAGGACACCGGACCGGCTATTGCCTCTACAAGATGGGTTGCAAGGGACCGGTGAGCTATCAGAACTGCCCCAACATACGCTGGAACGAGGGCACGAACTGGCCCATCGGTTGCGGCCACCCCTGTATCGGCTGTGCCGAGCCCGATTTCTGGGACAAGATGACGCCTTTCTACTCCCACCTGCCCAGCTTCCCCGGCTTCGGCCTGCACGCGAACGTCGACCGCGTCGGCGTCTGGGCCACCGCCGGAGTGGCGGCGGCATTTGCGGCTCACGGCTTTGTGCAGCTGGGCAAACGCTGGATGTACGCCAAAGCAGATGAGTCTGCTGCAGCCAAAGGAGCGAAAGCTGCAACCGAGAAGAAAGGAGAGGAGTCATGACGCACGTCGTTGTCGATCCGGTCACACGAATCGAAGGACATCTGCGGATCGAAGCGGAGGTCGACGGCGGCGCCGTTCAGGACGCCTGGTCCTCCTCCACCATGTTCCGCGGCATCGAGGCCATCTTGAAGGGCAGGGATCCGCGCGATGCCTGGGCCTTTACCCAGCGGATCTGCGGTGTGTGCACCACCGTGCACGCCATAACCTCGATCCGCGCGGTCGAGAACGCCATCGGAGCGGAGCCACCGCCCAACGCGAGATTGCTGCGCAATCTCATCATGGCCTCACAGATGGTCCAGGACCACGTCGTCCACTTTTACCATCTGCACGCCCTGGACTGGGTGGACATCGTTTCGGCCCTGTCGGCCGACCCGGCGGCAACCGCCGGGTTGGCACAATCGATCTCCGACTGGCCGCTGTCGAGCGTCAGCTACTTCACCGGTGTGCGGAATCGTGTCCAACAGTTTGTCGAGCGCGGCCAGTTAGGCCCCTTCGGCAACGCCTACTGGGGTCACTCGGCCTATCGGCTGCCACCCGAAGCCAACCTGATGGCGGTGGCCCACTATCTCGAGGCCCTGGATTGGCAGCGAGATTTCATCAGGATCCACGCCGTCCTCGGGGGCAAGAACCCGCACCTCCAGAGCTTTCTGGTGGGCGGCATGGCGACCCCGCTCGACCCCGACAAACAGGCCTCGATCAACATGACTTCGATCGCCTTCATGCAGGGGTTGATTCGCAAGGCCAAGACCTTCGTAGAAAAGGTCTACATTCCGGATCTGCTGGCGGTGGCGTCTTTCTACAAGGATTGGGCCGGCTACGGTAAGGGTGTCGGCAACTACCTCGTCTATGGTGAGTATCCAGAAGCAGACGGCGCCAACGCTCCGCTCTTCCTCCCCTCCGGCGTAATCCGGAACGGGGATCTCTCCACGGTCGAGCCGCTCGACCCGGCCAAGATTACCGAGTACGTAACCCACTCCTGGTACGACTACGAGGCCGGTGACGGCGAGGGGATCCATCCCTCTCTGGGCGAGACCAGCCCCAACTACACCGGTCCCCAACCGCCCTACGACCGGCTCGATATCGAGGGCAAATACAGCTGGCTCAAGGCGCCACGTTACGACGGCTTGCCGATGGAGGTGGGCCCGCTTTCACGGATGCTGGTCGCCTACGGTTCCGGGCACCCGCGGGTGCAGGAGCTCGTCGGCTACGCCCTCGGCCAACTCGGCGTTGGAGCGGAGGCCCTGTTCTCGACCCTGGGTCGGGTCGCGGCTCGCGGCCTCGAGACGCTGGTGCTGGCTGAGAAGCTCGAGGACTGGCTGATGGAGCTGGCGGACAACATGGGGCGCGGCGAGCTGGAGATTGCCGACAACTCCAAATGGGACCCCAGCAACTGGCCAGAGGAGTGCACCGGTGCCGGCTTCCACGAAGCACCGCGTGGCGCTCTCGGGCACTGGGTTCATATAAAGAAGGGTGAGATCGCGCGCTATCAGTGTGTCGTGCCCAGCACCTGGAATGCCGGACCGCGCGACGCCATGGGTCAGGCCGGACCGTACGAGGCGGCAATCATCGGTAATCCGGTGGCCGATCCCGAGCAACCACTCGAGATCCTACGCACGGTCCATTCTTTCGATCCCTGCATGGCCTGCGGGGTGCACGTTCTCGATCCCAAGGGCCGAGAGCTGGTAAAGGTGAGAGTCCAATGAAAATCACACCGCGACCGACGCCGTCCAAGGAGATCTGCCTGGCCAATGTCTATGTCTGGGAGTGGCCGGTGCGCATCACCCACTGGCTAAACGCCATGGCCATCTGGGTTCTGTCGGTCACTGGCCTCTACATGGGGCACCCCTTCCTGGTGGCACCAGGCGAGGCCAGCGAGCATTTCATCATGGGCTGGGCCAAGCTCATTCACTTCTACGCGGCAATCGTGTTTACCCTGTCGGTACTGACACGCATTGTCTGGATGTTCACCGGCAACAAGTACTCGAGCTGGGACAAGTTCATCCCGTTCCGCAGGATCAGGTCCAAGGGTCTGTGGCCGACCATCAAATACTATCTCTTCGCCATGCGGCTGCCGCCTGGTTTTGTCGGCCACAATCCCCTCGCCGGGGCAACCTACGCCCTGTTGTTCGTTGCCTTCTTGGTCCAGATTTGCACCGGCTTGGCCATGTATGCGGCCAGCGCCAGCGTGGACTCGCCGGTCCGCTTCATGGCCGCGCTGCTGCCGCTGTTTGGTGGCCTAGCGACGGCGCACCTGGTCCATCACGTCATCATGTGGTTTATCTGGATGTTCTTTGTGCACCATGTCTACAGCGCCATCCTGATGTCCCAGGTCGAACCCACGGCCACGCTCGAGTCGATCTTCTCCGGGCACAAGTTCGTCCCCCGCGAGGACTTGATCTTTTCCGGTTACCGATTCATCGACCGCGAGACTCATAAGGGTGGTTAGATCGGAGAATCTACTCATCCTCGGTCTGGGCAACCTGCTGTGCGGGGATGACGGTCTTGGCGTAGCGGCGGTGGAGGAGATCCACCGCCGCTACCGGCTGCCTGATGGCGTGCGCGTCCTCGATGGCGGCACCCTCGGTCTTACTCTGCTGGCCCATTTCGAGGATGCGGAGGATGTCATCCTGGTCGACGCGATCCAAGCCGACGCACCGGCCGGTTCCCTGGTCCGTCTCGAAGGGGACGAAGTGGCTCCTGCGGTGCGAAACCGGTTGTCAGTCCACCAGATCGGCGTTGCCGATCTGCTCGACGGTCTGCGCCTGCTCGACGCCTTTCCACAGCGGCTCATTCTTCTAGGCCTGGTGCCCGAGAAGATGGAACTGGAGATCGCGCTGTCTGATCCTGTGGGGTCCAATTTGCAGTTGCTGGTGGCCGAAATCGTCAAAGAAGCCGCCCGCATGGGCTACGACTTGCATTCCCGAGATACCCATGAGGAGGCTGTTTCCGACACTTCTGACATTGCTGCTGGGGCTGGCGTCGGGTTGCGATAAGCCCGATCTGCCAGCCCCGTACAGCAGCCTCGATACCCCCGAGACCCTCCTGACTTCGGTCCAGGCACGTGACCGTGGACGAGAGCTCTACTTGCAGTACTGTGCCATCTGTCATGGGAAGAAGGCGGATGGGCGGGGTGTGCGCCAAATGATCTCCAGCTCACCAACAGACTTTACGGATCGGGCCTGGCAACGACGCGCCGCGCCCACCTACACTTACTACATCATTCGCGAGGGCAAGCGAGGGACACCGATGCCTTCTTGGAAGGTTCTCGACGAGGATGAAACGTGGGATCTGGTAGCCTACGTTCTCTCTGTCGCAGACGAGGCGCCTTGAAGGAATCGGGAAAGAAAATCCTCATCCAGGGTACCGTCCAGGGGGTGGGCTTTCGCCCCTGGGTCTACCGGCTGGCCCGCGAGGAGGGTATCGTGGGTACGGTGCGCAACGACTCCTCGGGGGTGACCATCGAGGCCTTCGGTCCGACCCGATCCCTCGAGTCATTTGTCGAGCGCCTGGAGTCCTCGCCCCCGCCGGCTGCGGTGATCCGCGCGCTCGACTGGGAGTCCATCCCTTTCAGCGAGACAGTCGACTTCAAGATCGTCGGCAGTTCAGAGACCAATGAACGTACCGTCTCGATCCCACCCGATCTCGCGGCCTGCTCGGACTGTCTGACCGAAGTCGACGACCCTGACGATCGGCGCTATCGCTACCCGTTCACCAACTGCACCAACTGTGGTCCTCGCTTCACCATCGTTCTCGACATGCCCTACGACCGCCCGGTCACCACCATGACGCGGTTCCAGATGTGCACCGATTGCCGGCGGGAATACGAGACCCCGGAAGACCGTCGTTTCCACGCCCAGCCCAACGCCTGCCCCCACTGTGGTCCCCGGTTGACTCTGCGGAGCCAAAACGGCGATGAGCTGGCTCGCGATCAAGCAGCCATCCAGGTCAGCGCCGGCGCCCTGAGAAGCGGTCGGATTCTGGCTCTTAAAGGGCTCGGCGGCTTTCACCTGCTGGTGGACGCCCGCGACCCGGAAGCAGTGGCACAACTCCGGCGGCGCAAGGCTCGCTACGAGAAACCGCTAGCTCTTATGGTGGCGAATCTGGATAAGGTCCGTGATCTGTGTGAGGTGTCGCCGGCCGCTGAAGAGCTGCTGACCTCGCCACAAGCACCCATCGTTCTGCTTCGTCGCCGTCCTGGTATCTCGATCGCTGACGAAGTAGCCCCCGGGAATCCCTACCTGGGAGTGATGACACCGTACACCCCATTGCATTACCTTCTTCTTCATGAAGCGAAGATTCCGCTCGTCGCCACCAGCGGCAATCTGAGTGACGAGCCCATCTGTATCGACAACGACGAGGCCGGCGAGCGCTTGAGGGGAATCGCCGATCTTTTTCTCGTCCATGATCGACCCATCGCACGTCACGCCGACGACAGCGTGGCCTGGTTGGTGGACGGGGAACCGGGACTAATTCGGCGCGCCCGGGGATTCGCGCCGTCACCGGTGACGCTGGCGGACTCCCCGCCCACGATCCTGGCGGTCGGAGCCCACTTGAAGAACACGGTGGCGGTGAATCTCAGGGCCCACGTCTATATCAGCCAGCACATAGGTGACATGGAGACGCCGCAGGCTATCGACGCTTTCGAACGGGTGATCGATGATCTGCTCAGGATGTGTGAGGCCGAGCCAGTAGCGGTCGCCCACGACCTCCACCCAGACTATGTTTCCACCCAGTGGGCGCAGCGAGCGACAGGAGGAGGCGGGTCGAAGGAACTGCTCGCAGGAGTCCGCTTGATCCCGGTCCAGCATCACCACGCCCACCTGGCCTCTTGTCTCGCCGATAACGGGATCGATGACGGGTCTGCGCTCGGTGTTACCTGGGACGGGACCGGCTACGGTACCGATGGTGGAGTCTGGGGTGGAGAGTTCCTACACGGGAGTGCCGCCTCCTTTCAACGCGTCGCCCGACTGCGGCGGTTTCGACTGCCGGGTGGAGATTCCGCGGTAAAGGAGCCGAGACGGGTTGCCTTGGCCGTCCTCTACGAGATCCTTGGGGAGAGCGTCTGGGAACAAAAAGACCTGGTGCCCATCCTTAGCCTGGGCCCGGCAGAACGACCGCTCTTCCAGCGCATGCTAGAAACGGGTCTCGGTTCTCCCCAGACAACCAGCATCGGTCGACTTTTCGATGCCGTGGCGGCGGTCATTGGTTTGCGGCAGCAGGTCTCTTTTGAAGGCCAGGCAGCGATGACCCTCGAGTTTGTCGCCGACACCGAGGAGGAAGGGAGCTATCCACTACCGGTCGACCCTGTGGATACGGCACTGGTCAGCGACTCGATCGAGCACCTGCCGGAGGAGGTGGGCTCCGAGTCGGTCCTCGAGCTCGATTGGAGGTCACTGGTGGAGGCCATCCTGGAGGATTCTCGACGGGGCGTCGAAGCCGGTATCATTGCTGCCAGGTTCCACAATTCCCTGGTCGACGCCATCGTCGCGGTCGCACGGGCGATCGGGGAAAGCAGAGTGGCACTGACGGGAGGCTGCTTTCAAAACCGCCTCCTCACCGAACGGGCCGCTCGGCGGCTGCGGGAGGCTGGTTTCGAGGTCCTCCTCCACCGTCAGGTGCCACCCAATGATGGCGGCATCAGCCTGGGTCAGGTGGCCGTGGCTGCGGCCCGGTTGGGCCAGGAGCCGCCGCCCACAGCATAGGAGGACGCATCATGTGTCTTGGCGTGCCCGGAAAGGTAGTCGAAGTCATGGAGGACCCGTTGGGTATGACCATGGGTCGAGTGAGCTTCAGCGGCATCACCAAGGAGGTCTGTCTCGCCTATACGCCGGATGCAGAGGTAGGCGATTACGTCGTGGTGCACGTCGGTTTTGCCATCAGCAAGATCGACGAAGAAGAGGCCAAGCAGGTCTTTGCCTTCCTCGAGGAGATGGGAGAGCTCGCTGAGCTGGAGGTGCCCCAGCCCTCGGGTGAGACACCCCAGGAGGCCTGACAGCCATGAGATACGTCGACGAGTATCGCAACGAGGCTGAGGCCACCAGGTTCGTCCAGGCTCTCGAGGGCGTGGTCACGCGGCCCTGGTCCCTGATGGAGATCTGTGGAGGCCAGACCCACACCCTGATGAAATCGGGTATCGATCAGATGTTCCCGGAGTCGGTGACCATGATCCACGGACCGGGCTGTCCGGTCTGCGTCACCCCATTGGAGCTCATCGACCGCGCCCTTGTCATCGCTCGGAGGCCGGAGGTCATTTTCACCTCGTTTGGCGACATGCTCAGGGTGCCGGGCTCTACCACCGATCTGCTGAGCGTCAAGTCGGAGGGTGGGGACGTGAGAATCGTCTACTCACCGTTGGATGCGGTCAAGCTGGCGCAGCAGAACCCGGACCGTGAAGTCGTATTCTTTGCCGTCGGATTCGAGACTACGGCACCGGCCAACGCCATGGCGGTGTGGAGGGCCAACGAGTTGGGGTTGGAGAACTTCTCCATTCTCTGCTCTCATGTCTTGGTGCCCCCGGCAATGGAGGCTCTCCTCGGCGCCCCCGACAACCGGGTTCACGGCTTTCTGGCGGCAGGGCACGTGTGCACTGTGATGGGCTACTGGGAGTACGACCCCATTGCCGAGAAGTATCAGATACCCATCACCGTTACCGGCTTCGAGCCCTTGGATCTGCTACAGGGCGCCTATATGACTCTCAAGGCGCTGGAGGAAGGACGCTGGGGGGTGGAGAATCAGTACACCCGGTCGGTCAGCAAGGAGGGAAACCGTCCGGCTCAGAAGCTGCTCGGAGAAGTTTTCGAGGTCTGTGACCGCAAGTGGCGGGGCATCGGCGAGATCCCGGGTAGCGGCTATCGGCTGCGTCCAGAGCTCCGCCAGTACGACGCCGAGCTGCGGTTCGACGTCGGCGAGATCGTCGCCCAGGAGGCTCCCGAGTGCATCGCCGGCGAGATTCTCAAGGGTCAGAAAAAGCCCCACGAATGCTCGGCTTACGGCACCAAATGCACCCCCGAGCATCCTCTCGGCGCTCCCATGGTCTCATCCGAAGGGGCCTGCGCCGCCTACTACCTGTACGCACGCCACGAATGACCGACGACCGCCAGAGCCCCTCGCTCGCCGGCCTCGCCTGTCCCATTCCGCTGAGCGACTACCCCACGGTGCAGCTCGCTCACGGCGGTGGTGGGCGACTCTCCCAGATGCTCATCGAAGGGATGTTTGCCAAGGCCTTTGCCAACCCGGTGCTCGAGACTCTGCACGACGGCGCGGTCCTCGGCTTCGACGGGGATCGTCTGGCATTCTCCACCGACTCCTTTGTCATCCGGCCGTTGTTTTTCCCCGGTGGAGACATCGGCTCACTGGCGATTCACGGCACAGTCAACGATGTCGCTATGTGCGGTGCCCGGCCGCTGGCGGTCTCTGCCGGTTTCATCCTGGAAGAGGGCTTTCCCATGGACGATCTCTGGCGCATCGTCCAATCAATGGGCAAGGCCGCAGAGGAGGCGCAGGTGACCATCGCGACCGGCGACACCAAGGTTGTCGACCGGGGTAAAGGAGACGGGGTCTATATCAACACCACTGGGATCGGGGTCATCCCGCAAGGAGTCGAGATCTCACCCCGACGGGCTCAACCCGGTGATGTCATTCTTCTGAGTGGCGAAATCGCGGTTCACGGTATCGCCATCATGTCGGTGCGTGAGGGCCTCGAATTCGAGACCGAGCTGGAGACCGATTCCGCCGCCCTCCACGAGCTGGTCGATGTCGTTCTCGAGCGTGCCGGAAGCCGAGTCCACGTTCTCCGCGATCCGACACGTGGCGGCGTGGCCAGTGCGCTCAACGAGATAGCCGCCCAAGCCGGGGTCGGGATGCGCCTCAGCGAACAGGCGATCCCAGTCGGCGAGCAGGTACGTGGAGCCTGCGAGATTCTGGGCTTCGACCCTCTCTACGTCGCCAACGAGGGTAAGTTCCTGGCCATTGTCGACCGCCAGGTTGCCGATGCCGTTCTCGAGATCATGCGCCAACACCCCCTGGGCCGCGATGCCGCCATCATCGGCGAAGTGGTCGAGGACCACCCCAAGCAGGTCTTTATGCGCAGCCGCATCGGCGGTCTGCGCATTGTCGACATGCTGAGTGGCGAGCAACTCCCCCGCATCTGTTGATCTGCCCAACCAACAATTCTCACCGGCCCTAGCAACCGCCAAGCAGCTCGACGACCTTGGCTGCCGCCTGCCGGACAGCCGTCTCGACCGGGTCCGAGAGACCGGGCTGGACCGTCTCCAGCTTGCCGGTGGTCTGGACGGCAATGATGGTGACCTTGATGCCGCAATGGTCCTGGAGCTCTTTGAG
>CALILB010000198.1 GCA_938016625.1 uncultured bacterium
GCCCGCGACGTGGACGAGCCGCTGGGGCTCGTAACCAAAAGCCCGAAGATGCAGCAAGTGGTGGACCTGGCACAACGGGTGGCCAAAGTCGATGCGACGGTGCTGATAACCGGCGAGAGCGGTGTCGGGAAGGAGCGAGTCGCGCGGCTCGTCCACGACGAGTCGACCCGCGCAGCGGGACCTTTCATCGCTGTCAATTGCGGCGCCATCACCGAGACCCTCCTCGAGAGTGAGCTCTTCGGACACAAGCGCGGCGCGTTCACCGGCGCGGCATCGGATCGGCCCGGCCTGTTCGAAGCGGCCAACCGCGGAAGCTTGCTGCTCGACGAGATCGGCGATGTTTCTCCGGGCATGCAAGTCAAACTCTTGCGGGTGCTTCAGGAGAGGGAGATCCGTCGGGTCGGGGAGAACAAGAGCCGGCCGGTCGATGTGCGGGTCATGGCTGCTACCAACCGTGATCTGGCCCATGAGGTCGCAGAAGGCGGCTTCCGGCAGGACCTCTATTACCGGCTCAAGGTCGTCGAGCTGCACGTTCCCCCTCTGCGTGATCGCAGAGACGACATTCTGCCGCTCGCCCGCGTGCTGCTCGCGGACGCGGTAGTTCGGATGGCTCGCAAGATCTCGGGCCTCTCCCCGCAGGCTGCCGATCAGCTTCTGCGCTACGACTGGCCGGGCAACTTGCGCGAGCTCGAGAACGCCATGGAGCGCGCTGTCGCGCTGGCGCGTGGAAGTCGCGTCGGCCTCGACGATCTGCCAGAGGAGATCCGCCAGGCGTTTCCCAAGCCGATGGTCAGCGCAGGAGTAGTGCAGTCGCTGGCCGATGTCGAGAAGGAATACATCCTTGCGGTTCTCAAACTCAACGACGGAAACCGGACACGCACCGCCGAACAGCTGCGAATCGGCTCGGTGACGCTGTACCGAAGACTCAAGAGCTGGGGTCTCGTTCGAGCTAAACGCGCGGATCAGAAATGGGAGAGGCCAGCCTATCGGTGACCTGCTCCCCAACGAGGTCTGTACGGTCTCGACCTGCCAGGATGACCCGATCCTTTCCGTCCATCTTCGCCTTGTGCAGGGCTCGATCTGCTCTTTCAACAAGCACTCGCGGCGAGTTGGTCAGGTGATCGCACAAGGCCACTCCAACGCTGATGGCCAGTCGTTGACCATTACAGGCGATGGTTGCGACCTTCGCTCTGATCCTCTCGGCCATATTGAACGCCTCGTTCGCATCGTTCGTCAGACGCAGAATGACCACGAACTCATCACCGCCAAGGCGACAACAGATATCGGTATCTCTCGCCTGCTCTGTCAGGGTCCTCGCGAGCTCGACCAAAATCCTGTCTCCCTCTTGATGGCCCTTCCTATCGTTCACGGACTTGAAGTCATCGATGTCCAGAAGCAACAGGGACACGCCAGCGCCGTATCGCCGATGGTTCCTCAGCTCCAACTCCAACAACTCGTAACAGGTCGAGTGGTTGAAGAGTCCTGTCATCCCGTCGCGCAGAGCGAGACTGGCTATTTCAGAGACGTAGGTCTCGGTGATGAGAGTCGGGTTCGGCAGCTCACTCGTGATGTTCGAGAGATAGTCCAAGGTGGCGACAGTAACGCGCACGTTCCTGCCAAGTTGCGCCGAAATCAGGTTCTTGTGTGAGAGGATTTCCTGCCACAGAGTCGCGGCGATCTCGGGCGCAAAGTAGTGGTGAGAGATTGCATAAAGCAGATCCGAGTAGAATTCGTCGCCCCTGACCATCTTCTGCAAACGAATGAGATTGCGATCGGTTTCGGTCAAGTCGCGGTCTCCGGCAAATGCCGACGCCAGCTCCACGCTCATGCCCTCCGGAGTCGCCGTCCGCCGCAAACGGTCGGCGTCGCTCTCGTTCTTCCTACCCACGAGTGGCTCGACATCGGGCAGTTTTACAGCCCCAGCCCCTTTGGATCGCGAATCGACTCTCATTTTCGCTCCTCGGGTCGCACAGGGGTCGATGAGCAATTGCCCTGGTTGCCTCGGATCCCCATCCGACCTCCACATCTAGTTCGCAGTGCAGCTGTCACCCTGCCGCCGATGATCCGAGTTGCAAGCCCAATCGTTTCCGGAATAGCCGATGTGAGCGTTCGCTGGTACCACCAACGCCAGACACGACAGGCCGGTCTTCACGTAACCCCGCTCGCACTCCCAATCACGCACAATGGCGTCGAGGTAGCCGTGCTCAGGAACTTCGACCGCGACACACGAATCGTGGCTTCTCCGGTACCCACGATCGCATTGCCAGTCGCTACCCGAGTGCACAAGATGAGCTTGTGGAGGTATCTCGATGGATGTGCACAAGCTACCGCTTTGTTTGAAGCCCCGCTCGCATGCAAAGCCGCTACCGTAAGCGTCAAGATAGCCGTGTGCAGGAACCTTGACAGCCACGCAGGAGTGGTCGACCCGCCGGTAGCCTCGCTCGCACCTCCAATCGCGCCCGCGCGACCCCAGGAATGCGTTCGGAGGCACGACAACCTCGGAGCAGGCCTCGTTGACCGGTCGATAACCCCGATCGCACTGCCATTCGCTGCCGTAGGAGTCCGTCAGGTAGGCGTTCTCAGGCACCTCGACGGCAACGCAGGACTGGTCGACCCGCCGGTACCCTCGAGCGCACTCCCAACTACCCCCGCCGGATCTCAGGAAGGCCTCAGGTGGTACTTCGATCATGGCGCAGGCTTCGCCCACTTTTCGGTAGCCTCGACTGCATTCCCATCCATTCCCGGAAGAGTCCAGATAGGCATCCGGAGGCACCTGGACGGCTACGCAGGACTGATCGACGTTCCGGTAGCCCCAATCGCACACCCATCCGCCTCCGTAGCGCCTAGCGTGAGAGTTCATCGGTGCTTCGTTCCGGTCGGCCTCTGCGGTAGCAACTGAGGGCGCGACGAACAGGAATAGAACAAAGGCCAGCCACCAGTATGAGGAGATCGGTCTTCGTCTCGAGGCTCTCCGAGCCGCCTTCGTCTTGATCATTCCCGTTTCGTTTCTCATCTATTTCTCTCCGATCTTCTTTGAAAGTGCCGTGGTGGCTCCGGTGGCCGACCGCGAGCAGGTCTACCTGGAGCCACCCTGAGAACAGTGCAAGTACCCGGCCACGAACGGATCTCTCATCATTTCAAGTACTTCCAGCAAATCGACGAGTCTTGACTGCCGCCGCGATCGATCAAAATGAAGTACTGTGCCCTGCGGTAGGATCGAGTGGCCGATGGGCGCGCGTCGAGGCTCTCCGAGCTGGTCGGGGCCCAGGCCGGACCCAACGCCACATTGCGCTACCCTGGGGTCCTAGCGGCCACCAACCGCGACCTGGCCACCGGGATCGACAAAGGCACCTTTCGGCAGGATCTCTACTATCGGCTCAAGGTGGCGGAGCGGCATGTTCCACTGGTGCGTGATCGCACGGACGACATCTTGCCGCTCGTCCGGCTGATACTCGCGGACGCAGCAATTCGGATGGCGCGCAAGATCTCGGGCCTCACGCCCCGGACTGCCGAGCAGCTCCAGATCGGCTCGGTGACGCTCTACCGAAGACTCAAGAACTGGTAATCGATCGGCGGCAAAGGCGCAAATCGATCCTAGCCCTCGACCTTGCAGACGACCGCAGTCATGTCGTCGAGCTGCGGGCCACCGGATTGAAAGCTGCAGGCCGCTTCATTGAGGGCCTCCAGGATCTGACGGGCAGGATCTCCGCGGTGGCTTCGAATGAGCTCGAGGACCCGTCTGGTCCCGAACTCGCTCCCGGCGAGGTCACTGGACTCGACGATCCCGTCGGTAAACACGACCAAGACGTCGCCGGGCTCCAAGCGAATCGCCCGGCTCGACGAATAGAGCTGATCTGTGAAGAGGCCCAAGGGAAGGCCGCCACTCCCGAGCTCTTCCCGGACATCGCCGTTGCAGTCGAGCAGGAGCCCTGACGGGTGCCCGGCGTTGGCGAATACCAGGGTCCTCGCGTCCGGATCGAGGCGCAGGAGAATCTGGGTCACGAACTCCCTCTGCGATCCCTCGACGGTGAGGATGTCGTTGAGCCGGCGGAGAATCTCGCCGACGTCGGCGTGCGTGAGCGCGAGCGAGCGCAGGTAGGCGCGGGCCTGGGCCATGAGGATCGCCGGGCCGACTCCGTGACCGCAAACGTCCGCGATCGTCATTCCGATGCAGCCGCCCGGCATGGGAAAGAAGTCGAAGTAGTCGCCGCACAGAGACTCGGCCGGATGGACAGCACCCGCGATGTCGAAACCCGGGACCTGTGGTACCTCTCTCGGATAAAGCCTCATTTGAATCGCGTGCGCCGCCTCCAGCTGCGCCTCCTGCCGCTCGACGCGCAGGCGCTCGGTGATGTCTTTCGCTACGGATACCAGAGACACGCAGCGCCCGTCGGCGCCGACGATGGGACTGATCGTCTGCTCGGAATGGAAATTCTGTCCGTTCTTCTTCCGGTTGAGCAGGGTTCCCCGGAACACGCGACCGCCGAGCACGGTGTCCCAGAGCTCTTTGTAGAAATGCCCGTCATGTTCGCCGGACTTGAGCAGCCGTGGGGTGCTGCCTAGCACCTCGTCTCGCGAATACCCTGTGACCTTCTCGAAAGCCGGATTGACGTAGACGATCGTGCCGGTCCGATCTGTGATGAAGACCGAGTCGGCGGTCTGCTCCACCACGTTGGAAAGACGCTCGTTGAGCTCCTGCGACCTCTTCTCGTCGCTGAAGTCGCGAAAGATGACGAGGGCTCCTCGCGTTGCGCCCGTCTCATCTCGCCACGGCACGCCGCTTGCCTTGATCCAGCGGCCGTCAGGCACCTGTTTGTTGCGGACGAAAACCTCGGCGCCGTTGACCTCTTGCCCCCGCAGAGCCCGCGCCAGCGGTAGCTCGTCACTGGAGTAGGGAGTGACCTCGTCGGAGTGAAAGAAGCCGTAGGTTTGCGCCCAGTCCGTCGAGGGCACAACCCGTTGCCCGATGCCGAGGATCTGCTTGGCGGCTTTGTTGAAGATCAGGAACGTGCCCGACAGATCGGCAAGAATGACCCCATCGGGAAGGCACTCGAGGACGGATTCCAGGATCTTGGCCTGATCCGACGGCGCCTCGGTCTGCCAGGTGTCGATTTCTGTCGACAGCGGCCCGGGGCCGTGGGGCGACGTCATGGCCCTGCCCAGCACGATCGCGAATGGCCCTTCACATCCGGTCCACCAATCGTGGAGGGGGTGAGGAGCACTGCCCCGGTCGCTTCGAGAGCCAATCCGGCCTCGATCCTTCGCGCGCAGTAGAGGAGCAGCATCAATACATACCCCCCATACCCTCGCCCATGCCTCCCATGCCCCGTCGCCGCGAGGCTCTCTGAACCGCCTTCATCTTGATCATGCCCTTGCCTCCCCCATCGGCGGCACCGGAATCCGTCCCTCCTGCTGTCGATCCTCGCCGAAGTGGGCCATTGCCATGCCCGCCTGAGCTTCCAAGAGCTCCCGCTCTGGGACCACTTCCTTGATGATGTTCTGGATCTGTGACCGGGAGTACCCGGCCTCCTGGGTGTCCGGATACGCGGCCAGGATGCCCTTGTAAAGCTCGAGAGCTGCACGCAAGTCCTTCGTCCCGTGGTGCGCCGCATGGGCCGCTGCGTACTGCTGGCTAGCCTCTGTCATGCCCGTGTCGTTTCTCATCTATTTTTCTCCGATCTTCTGCGAGAGTGCCGTGGTAGCTCCGGAAGCCAAGCGCAAGCAGGTTCACCTGGAGCCACCCGGAGAGCAGTGCAAGTACCCGGCCACGAACGGATCTCTCATCATTTCAGATACTTACAGCAAATCGACGAGTCTTGACTGCCGCCGCGATCGATCAAAATGAAGTACTGTGCCCCGGGGTCCGGCACTCCCGAGTGTCTCAAGAGTCTTGATCTGGGACCGCCGGTTGACTTCGGTCTTGGATTACCCTAGGGTGAAGAGGACGAGTAGGACCGCTCTGCCAAGTGGGTGCACTGCAGCCTGAAGCATCCCGAGTTCTTCCTGAAGTAGCCGCTTTCCCAACTGACAACAGGCGAACTTGCTCGATCGGAAGATTCCGATTCAGGAATCGTCTAGGCATATCGGTGTAGCGAGGTCACGACCTCGGTTACACGAAGAAGGGAAAAGGGAGAATATGAAGAAAATCTATGTGGGCAATCTGTCCTTCAACACGACCGAAGAAGATCTGCGCCAGCTCTTCACGGAGCACGGCGCCGTCGAGTCCGTCAAACTGATCACCGACCGCCAAACCGGTCAGTCGCGGGGCTTCGGCTTCGTGGAAATGGAACTTGCTGCCGCCGACACGGCGATCAGTGCACTCAATGGAACCACTCTCGGCGACCGCAGCCTAACCGTCAACGAGGCGCGGCCACGTCGTGACGGCGGCGACTCGAACAACCAACCGTCCTTCTAGTCGCCAGTCGCTGAAGAGGTTCTCGGGACCTCGACGGCGGCCTTAGAGCCATTGGCTCGAAGCCCTATCCGAGCACCACCTGAACGTCGTGCTCGCGAGCGTCGTCGGCCAGGGGGACCAGCGCCTCTGGCGCTAATTGGGTTCCGTCGAGGCTCACCTGGGCCACTCCCCGGCAGACTCCTTTCGGATTCTCGACGGTGATCCGGTAGAGCGTGTCGCCATGACGGTAGGCGATCTCGAAGCGTTTCCAATCCCTCGGGATGCACGGATCGATGCAGAGGGCGGAGCCCCGCTTCTGGAATCCCAAAATCCACTCCAGGCCCGCGCGGTAAAGCCAGGCAGCCGCCCCCGTGTACCAGGTCCATCCCCCCCGGCCCTCGTGAGGAGGTTCGGAGTAGACGTCTGCGGCTATTGCGTACGGCTCCACCTTGTAGCGGTGAAGATCCGCCCAACTGCTCGTATGCTGGATGGGGTTGAGCAGGTCGAAGAGATCGGTGGCCTTGTCTCCCTCGCCGAGCATGGCGAAGGCCGCGACCGACCATATCGCGGCGTGGGTGTACTGTCCGCCGTTCTCCCGGATTCCGGGAAGGTATCCCTTGATGTATCCCGGGTCCAGAGCGGTCTGGTCGAATGGCGGGGAGAACAACAGCGCGAGCCCGCTTTCCCGCCGGACGAGCCGTCGCTCCACGGACTCCATGGCCTGGCGTGCCCGCTCCTCGCTGCCAGCGCCTGAAAGGACCGCCCAGGACTGGGAAATGGAGTCGATTTGGCATTCGTCGTTCTCCGCCGATCCGAGTGGCGTCCCGTCGTCGAAGAAGGCCCGCTTGTACCACGCGCCGTCCCACGCCTCCCGCTCCAGCGAAG
>CALILB010000199.1 GCA_938016625.1 uncultured bacterium
TTTCTTCCCGGGCTCCTGGCCGGCACCCAGATCGCCGCGGTGCTCTTTTTTCTCAATCCCGAGCTGCCCTTCTCGACCGCTTCGTTCATCCGTGCCAGCCTGCTCTATGGAGGCCTCCTGGGCGTGGTCTCGACCTTGGTGCTGACGCTGCTGACCGGACGCTCCGGACCGCGATCGCTGAGAGCCCTTCCCTGGGCGGTGACCTTCGTCATCATCTCGGCCGCGCTGCTGAATTGGCTCCACCCGGCTTACTACTCCTACTTCCTGCCCTCGGGGATCAACGTGCGGATGATCAAGGCGGCGATCATCCTCACCCTGATCGCCCTGGCCTGCTTCTATACGGCGCTGCTTCACACCATCAATCGACGGCCCTATAGCCTCCGAACCCGGGCCGGCTTCATCCTGCTCGTCCTCGCCTCGGTCTATTTTGTGGCCGAGAGGCGCGAGGCGTTCAAGCCACGCACACCACCGCCGCCGCTGCCCTCGGTGATCGAGCTCGAGCAGCGCCCGCTCCTACTCGTTGTCGGGCTCGATGGCGCCACCCTCGACGCGATTCTCCCCCTGGCTCGTCAGGGTCGCCTCCCCTTCTTCGCACGGCTGATCGAAAGCGGTGCCTATGCCCGCCTCAACAGCTTCCCGCCGGCGCGGCCACCGGCGCTGTGGACCACCCTGGCCACCGGCCGCCTACCATACGAGCACGGGATTCTCGACGACCGGATCTACCCGCTCGATCTGTTGGCGCCGGAGGCCTACATCGAGCTGCTGCCCCGGGGCATTGGGTTTGCGCGCTGGGGAACCTTTGGCCGACAGGCCAGGGCCACGGATGCGACCCTGCATCGCTCGCCCGCCCTCTGGGAGATACTCGATCGGCTCGGGGTGCACAGCGGCTCGGTCGGTTGGCCGGTGACCTACCCGGTGCCCGAGTCCCTGGTATTTGCCTTCTCGGATCACTTTTTTGGCGGCGATTTTAGCCCCTCCAACGCCCGACCCGAGGAGGTCGCGGAGCGGGGACAACTCTTCCAGGTCGAGCCCAAGGACATCGACCCGGCGACCCTCGAAGATTTTGGCACCCAAGTGCCTTACTCGCTGATCGAAGCCCTTGCCGGTGACCTCTGGCGGGAGTCGCTGGCCGGATTTCTGCTCGAGCAGGGTCCTCAGGTGCAGACCGTCTTTCTCATGCTCCCCGGTCTCGGAACGATCTCGAAGGCCCACTTTGGCGGCTACGCTGCGGTTCAGTTTGGCGGCACCCACGACCCCGACAGCCAGGAAGCGGCCCAGATCGTGACCTCCTACTATCGACATCTCGACCGCTTCCTGGCCGCGGTCTGGCAGCGGGCTCCGGAGCCTCGCATCTTGGCGGTAGTCTCGCCCTACGGTTACGAGGCGCCGACGGGGATGAGACGTCTCGGGGCTCTGCTGAAGGGGCAATCGCTGGAGGGATTCTCCCGCTGGGCACCGGACGGCGTGCTAATGCTGCTCGGCGAGGGGATCCAGCCGGGCACCTTTGTGGAGAAAGCAGAGCTCATCGATGTCTTTCCAACTCTGCTTTACGCTCTTGGGCTCCCCATCGCCCGCGATCTGGAGGGCCGGGTTCTGACCTCGGCTTTCTCCAGCTCTTTTCTCGCCCGCCAGCCGCTTACCTTTGTCCCGTCCTACGACACCGTGGCCATCCGCCAGCGGGACTACCAGCTGCCCAAGCCGCTGGAGAGCTAGTCGCTCTGTTTTGCTTGCTTGTCCGGCGCCGGCTGGGGCGGCTTCGACCCGCCCTTGGGCCGCACCATCGAGCACCGGCCTTCGAAGAAGGCTCCATCTTCGATGATCAGCGAGGGCGCCTTTATACTGGCCGTCACCCGGCAACCGGCCGTCAGCTCGACACTGCTCGCCGCCTCGGCCGATCCCTTGACCGAGCCGGAGACAAAGAGTCTGCCGACCTGGATCTCACCGTCGACCTCCCCCCCCTTTCCCACCACCAGATCACCCGCGGACTGGATCTTCCCGGTCACCTTGCCGTCGATCCGAAAGGTGTCTTCGAAGTGGAGCTCGCCCTGAATGTGACTACCGGCGTCCAGAAAGCCGTTGAGCTCACCCTTGGCCTCGTCGCCTTTGAACATCATTTCTTGCCTCCTGCCTTGATCAAGAGGTCGTAGAGCCTGATCAGCTCATCTTCGGAATCGAACCGGAGTCGGACCCAGCCCCCTCGGCCGCGCCGCTGAATCTCGGCTCTAGTCTGAAAACGTCGGGTCAGCTTCTCTTCGGCCTTCGCCGTGTCTGGATCGACCCGCCGGGGAGCGGGCCGGCGTTTGCCGGGCCGCTTGCGGCTCGACGTCAGATCCTCGAGCTCGCGAGCGCTCAATCGCTGCTCGACCGCACGACGCGCAAGCCTCGACTGCTCCTCCTCGGTGGCGAGCGACAGCAGTGGCCTCGCCTGGCCCGCGGTCAGCCGACCATCCCGCAGCATGTCCTGCACCGCCGCCGGCAGCCGCAGCAGCCTCACGGCGTTGGTGATCGTCGTCCGGCTCTTGCCGACACGCTTCCCGATCTCCTCCTGGGAAAGACCAAAGGTCTGCTGTAACGAGCCGTAGGCCTCCCCCTCCTCGACCGGGTTCAGATCGGTTCGTTGCAGGTTCTCCACCAGCGCCATCTCGAGCAGCTCGCGGTCCCCCTGGACTTCGTGAACGACCACCGGAACCTCGTCCAGACCGGCCTTGCGGGCCGCCCGCCAACGTCTCTCGCCCGCTACGATGGTGAACTTGCCCTCGGCCCCCGGGGTGACGACGATCGGTTGCACGACCCCCTGTGCTCGGATCGATGCGGCCAGCCCCTCGAGCCCCGTCTCGTCGAAATCGGCCCGTGGCTGTAGCCGGTTGGGCTCCAAGCTGCCGAGCGGCAGCGACCGGACCCCCGGCTCCTCGGGCTTGAGCAGAGCATCCAGTCCCCGACCCAGTCCCCTTCTTTTCGCACTCATGCTGCTCTCTCCAGAACTTCACGTGCCAGCGCCAGATAGGCCTCGGCGCCGCGGCTCTTGATGTCATAGGCGAGTATCGGCCGGCCAAAACTCGGGGCCTCGGCCAACCTCACGTTCCTCGGCACCACGGTGTCGAAGACCTGGCGCGAGAAATGACGGCGGATCTCATCCGCGACCTCTTTCGACAGGTTGGTGCGCTCGTCGTACATGGTGAGCAGAATACCGGCAATACGCAGCCGTGAGTTGACACTCGTTTGAATCCGCCGCACGGTAGAGACCAGGGCGCTGATTCCTTCGAGCGCAAAGTACTCGCATTGCAGCGGCACCAGCACCCCGTCGGCCGCCGACAGCGCCGACACCGTCAGGTGTCCAAGCGACGGGGGACAGTCGAGCAGAATCGCATCGTAGCGGTCCCGCACCTCGTCGAGCGCCCGGGCCAGACGTTTCTCCCACCCCTCGAGCTCCACAAACTCGACCTCGATGCCCACCAGATCCCGGGCGGTGGGCGCCAGATCCAGAAACGGAAAACCGGTTTCACAAACCACCTGCCCCATCGTCGCCTCACCCACCAGCACCTGGTAGAGGTGTGGTGTCTCGGCCTCTACCCCCAATCCCCGGGTGGCGTTTCCCTGCGGATCACAATCGACCAGCAGGACACGCCGCTCCATTGCGGCCAGGGCCGCACCGAGATTGATCGCCGTCGTCGTCTTGCCGACGCCGCCCTTCTGATTGGCTATCGCCAACACCGTAGCCGTCATGCTCGCTCAGCCCTTTCCCCGCTCCTCGGCCGCCCCGGTGTCGCCGGTGGCCTGCGCACCTGGAGGAGGCGCCGCGCGGTGGCACCGGACAACCGTCGGCTGGCAACGACGGCGAGCCCTGCGGGCATCTTGGGGTTGGTTCTACCGGTCCACAAAAGTAGTTGTCCCGCCGGTGACAGTCTCTTGGTAACCGCCGCCAGTACATCGGGTGAGAGCTTGAGTGCGCGCGAGGTGACGACATCGATCGCCTCCGGTACGCCCTCGGGAAGAGTGGCGCCGACTCTAGCATTGAGACAGGTGGCCGACAACGCGGCTTTCCGGCAGACGGTACTGAGAAAGGCCCATTTTCGCTCGCGTGCCTCCAGCAGAAAGACCTCCAGATCGGGTCTCGCCATGGCCAGGACGAGACCGGGAAATCCGGCTCCCGACCCCAGATCCACTACCTTTTTGTCCTCCTCGCCGATCAGGGGCACGGCCGCCAGCGACTCACCGTAATGCCGCTCGACGATCTCTTCGCGGCCGCTCGGGCCCACCAGCGACAGCGAGCGGTTCCATCGTCGCAGCTCCAAATAGTGAAGATGGAGATTCGCGCGCACCTGGGCGGAAACCGGCACCGGGGAGCACGCGCGCAGACGAGCGTCGAATTCCTCCGGCTCCAGCATTGGCAGCTCGGCTCCCATCTCGAGCATTCTCCGCTATCCGGGCGCCGCTGGCCACCCTTGCCCACAACCGCTCCCACAACCCCATCTCGGTGGCTCGATTGTCGACAATCTGTAGTGTTTTACAGGCAAAAGCACCCGTCGGCAGACGGATGCTTCACGTGAAACATGGGCTCGACGGCCCGGTTGCTGCTGGTGGAGCGCTTTCGGGGCGCTATCAGCTGTAGCGGTCGAAGCCGCGTGGGCGCTGGCGCGTGGGGCGGATCGAGACCCGTTTGTAATAACCGTTGCCCTGGCTCTCGGTCGTCACCGCCGGATCGTCGGCCAACGTCAGATGGACTATCCGGCGCTCATCGGGTGCCATCGGCTCCAGCGTGCGGGGTTGTCCACGACGGCGGACCTCGGCCGCGGCCTGCTGTGCCAGGTCGCGGAGCCGCTCCTGTCGGATCTCGTGGAAGTTGTCGGAGTCCACCCGGCAGGCCACCGAGCTGCCGGCGATGCCCCGAATGGCGCGTGGCAGGAGGTGCTGGATTGCCAGCAGCAGTTTCCCCCGGTCGTCGAGAAGGGCCTCCTGGTCGCGACCCCAGAGCTCCACTGCAAGATGATCGTCCCCCTGCAGGATGGCCGACTCGAGCTCGAGACCGGCCACCCCCAAAAGCACCTCCAGGGCCTCTGCTGCGGCCTGTGCCATCTCGCCCGTCGCCGGTGGATACCTCTCGATGGCCGGCTGTGGAGTCTCCGGCAGGCTCACCAGGCCCGCATCCTCATCCACCGTCGGCTCGGCCTCTGCTTCCTCCACCTGCGGCTCTTCCGGGTGCTCATCCGCAGTGGCGATCGGTTCCTCTTCGACCTCTTCCATCTCCTGGCTTTCGACCGGTTGCTCGGCCGTCGCGGGCGGTGACTCCGGCGGTGTCTCCGGCGCCGCCTCGCGGCGGGGCGAATCGGGATCCACCTCGATGACGACACCGCGGCGGGCACGGAGGAAGCCATGCTTTTTTTCCACCACTTCGTAGGCCAGCTCGTCGGCCGTCAGTTGGTGGTGGCTGGCCGCCCGCAGCAGGGCGGCCTCGATGCTGTCACCGGAGAAAAACCTGCGCTCCTTGTCACTCATGATGAGGCTCCCGATTTGGACTTGGCCGCGCCCGAGGACGAAGCGGCTTCGCTCTCCTCACGGCGCTCCTGAATCTTCTTGTAGACGACCTGCTGCAGAATGCCCAGCAGGTTGTTGGTCAACCAGTAGAGAACCATGCCGCTGGGAAAGCCCAGAAACAGCACGGTAAAGAAGATCGGCATCATGGCAAACATCCGCCTTTGCATGGGATCACCAGCGGCCGGGGTCATCTTCTGCTGGAGGAACTGGCTCGCTCCCATGACGATAGGCAGCACATAGAACGGATCCTTCAAAGACAGATCCTGGATCCACATCATCCAGGGAGCCCCCCGCAGCTCGATCGCCGCCGACAGCAACCTGTAGAAGGCAAACAGCACCGGGATCTGGAGCACCATGGGCAGACAGCCGCCGGCTGGGTTCACCCCCTCGCTCTTGTAGAGGGCCATGATCTCCTCGTTCATCTTGCGCTGGGCGTCCGGGCTCGGTCGTCCCTGCTTGTCCTTGAGCTTGCCCCGGTATTTCTGGCGGATCGCCTGGATCTTGGGGTTGAGCTTTTGCATCTTCTGCATCGACACCGTGCTCTTGTGGGTCAGCGGAAAGAGCACGATACGGATCACCACGGTCAGCAGGATGATGGCCCATCCGTAGTTGGGGACGATGTGGTCGTAGATCCACCGCAGCCCCTTGAGCAGAATCAGCGAGAAGAAGCGAAACCAGCCCAGATCGACCGTCCGCTCGAGGCCATAGGGCAACGCCTCGAGCCGGTCGTACTCCTTGGCCCCCCAGAAGGCGACGGTCGACAGGCGCTCACCGTCGGCCTGGAGGATGACAAGCAACTCCCGGCTCAGCTCCTCCTGCTCCTCGCTCAGCTCCTCTTCGGATCTGAAGGGGAAGAAACCGGCCGGCTCGTTGGCCGACGACGCGAGCACCACGGCCGGCCCCAACTTTGCCTGGGCCAGACCGCTGTCGGGGATGGCCGCGGTCAGAAAGTAGGTGTCCTGGAGACCGATCCAGCCGAGCCCCACCGCCGGGATTGCCGTCAGCTCCCCCAGGCTCTGGGAGTTGACCTTCTCGACCTCCTGGCCAACGCGGTAGACCGCCGAGCGCTGGGCGAACCGGTTGCCCAGCTCGTCGGCGGTCGGGTTGCGCACCCCGGGACCCATCAGCAGGCCCCAGCCGCGCTGTGCACCGGCAACCGTCACGTCTACCTCGAACAGGCCGTCGGGACGGAAGGTGAAGCGTTTCTCGACCGCACCGGCCCCACCGTTGAAGGTGTAGGTCAGCACATCGCTGCCATCGTCACGCACCCCTCGTCCGAGAACGAACAAGGAGTTGTTTACCGCCAGCGCGTCGCCATCGCTTCCCACCAGAGCGAACGGGTAGGGGAACCCTCGGCGTGCGCGCACCAGGTCGACCGGCCCACCGGCAGGATTTTGATGAGCCAAAATCTCGAAGGAGACCATGTTGGCACCACGGTTGGTGAGCTCGGCGCGGAACCACTCGCTCTCGACAACGGTGCGCTCTTCCGCCTCCGCCATGATCGTCGGCTGGCTTTCGAGTGCGGTCTCGGCGGCCGGAGCCATCGGTGCCTCTGGCGCTGCCTCCTGGATGACCGGCGGTTGCTCGCTGGGGGTAACCGGCTCGGCGACCGGCACCGGGGTCTCGACCGGGGCTGGTCCGGTCTCCGGGGGCTCCGGCGGCGGAAACAGCTTCCCCCACAGCAGCAACACTCCCAGCGAGAGCAGGAAGGCCAGAAATAGACGACGCGTATCCAAGACGTTTGTGTCCTTTCTCAACAACCCCGAGCGGGGCCGTCTGCCCAGATCAGGCTATGGCAGATCGACACCTCCGGGGTGGAACGGATGGCAGCGCAGAAGACGACCCAGGGCGCGACCGCCTCCTCTCCAGAAGCCGTATTTGACCACCGCCTCCAGCGCGTACTCCGAACAGGTCGGCGTGAACCGGCAGGCCCTTGGTAGCAGCGGCGAAAGCCAGCGCTTGTAAGCCGTCAACACGGCAACGGCAACACGCGCCAACGGGCTCAGCCCTGCCGGCTCGCCAATGGTCCAAGCAGACGCAGAATTTCGCTCTCGAGTGTCGAGTAGCTCGCCTCGGCCGCTGGCGGCTTGACGTGAATCAAGAGATCGACGGCCGGCAACCTCCTCCGTTCGCTCCATCGGCGATAACACTCCCTGATTCGTCGCTTGGTCCGATTGCGGACCACCGCACCCCCGACCTTGCGGCTAACGCTAATGCCAAGCCGGGCAAAGCCCCGTTCCGGCTCGGCCGACAGAAAATACAGAGTCACCAACGAGCCATGACGCCGGCGCCCCCGGCGGTAGCAGTGAAGAAACTCTTCCCGCTGCCGCAGCCTCTCGTGTGGGAGCAAGGCCTCGCCCGTCTCCGGGTGGGCCCGCCGGCCAGTCATCGATCAGGCGGAGAGGCGAGCGCGCCCTTTTCTGCGCCGCCGGTTGATAATGGCTCTTCCCTGGCGGGTCCGCATGCGCAGCCGGAAGCCGTGCTTCCGCTTTCTGCGGCGTTTGTTGGGCTGAAATGTCCGTTTCACAGCTCGTGGTTCCTAAAAGCGATCTCTGTTTATCTTCTTACCGGGTCGCACACACTCTTCTTGCACGACCCCGGATACGTCTCGACGTCGCAAACGACTGAATTTAACGAATTAGTGGCCTTAGGGTCAAGGCCTCGCGCCTCAAGACCTGGTCGGGTGGGGGCATCTGGCGGAGAGGGTGGGATTCGAA
>CALILB010000200.1 GCA_938016625.1 uncultured bacterium
CTGGATCCCGGATCGCCACTTCCACGCCGTCGTATCCCCAGGCGGCGACTTTGCCGACACTGGCGGCAAAGTCACCCTTGAGAGCCACTGCCTGGAACTGGGCAGCGTGCGTCGACAACACGATGCTCAGCTTCACTACAGATCCGATCCCTGCCCGATCCGTGGCAGCTGGTAGACCGACTTCCACCCGGGGCTCAGGGGCTCTTTCAGATAGGGCTCCATCTCGGCCTCGGTGCGCAAAGTCACTTTCTCAACCGGTGGAACGGTGCCAGCGGGAAAGGCCTCGAGAGTCTGATCGTGCAGCAGGGTCAAGTACCGGAGGATTGCCGCCAACGGGCGTTTCGCCTTCTGCGCCGTACCATGCGTCGCCTTGCCGACAACCCCCTCGGGTGTCGCCGCGATCTCGATGGCGAAATGGCCTTCGCCCTCGGACCACCGACTCGGCCTCCAGAACGGATCCACCGACTTGTCGAAGTGCCCATCCGGAAGGTAGGACTCCCCTTCCGTATCCACGGCGTACTCCATGTCCACCATATCCGGGTGTAGCAGCAGACCCAGCGAGGTCTCGGACTCGTCGGCATGGACGAAGTTCGTGTCGAATTCGCCGCCCTTTTCCGTCGTGCGGAAGAACTCACGCACCGCCCGATGCCAGTCGATCACCCGAAAGATCCCGGGCAGGTGGTAGCGCTTCTGGAATTGGTGGATGGCCGACTCGAGCATCCACAGGTGGCCGTGATTGTTGATCATGATCTGTTTGCGGAAACCGTCGTTCCAGAGGCCCAGCATGACGTCGATCAGATACTCGCGGGCGATGTTCTCGCGCACGACGACCGTGCCTGGCATGCCCATGTGGTGGTAGGGATGGGCACCATAGTTCAACGGCGGCAGGGCCAGATTGCACGGTGCGCCCCGCTTGGCGGTGAATCTTCGAACCCCTTCGAGAATCTGGCTGACGTACAGGGTGTCCGAGGCCGTCGGCAGATGCGCGCCATGGAGCTCCGAGCAACCGATGGGCATGAAGATGATGTCGTTCTTGCGTCGATTCTCCACCACCTGCTGCCGAACGGTTGTCTGGATGTAGGAGCCGGCCTTGGCCCACTCGCAAGGCGAAGGAACTCCATACTCGGCCAGAATCGCGTCGATCTCTTCGTCGGTGGAGTCCCAGACTTCCTTTTTGCAGCGCCCGACCGTGTTGTCTTCGAAAAACAGATCCGCCCTTTCGGTCGGGATCAGAACCGGTGTTTCTGGAGTGTCTGACATTTTGCTTCTCCTCTATTCCAAGTTCCGTATGGATCGGCGGGTGCCTATCCATAGCGAAGTCGTGGTATCGGACTACCTTGCGATCACCTGCAGTTTCTCCGGCTCACCGGAGTGGATCGAACGAGTCGCGGCCAGCGCAACCTCCAAAGTACGAACGGCATCCTGCGCCGTTACCGGAGGCTCAGCCCCTTCGAGGACACAGTCCACAAAGGCCTGGAGCTCCGTCACCAACGCCTCCCCCATGCGCTCGCTCGTCGTGCGTGCCATATCGTGGTGCACGCCCTGGCGATCGAGCAGACGGACCGGCGTGTGGCGATATCGGCCTATTTGCACGGCACCCTGGTCACCAATCACCTCGCCCCGCAAATCATGTCCATAGCGGGTGACGCGACTGGCTGTCAGCGTGCCCATGGCACCACCAGCGAACCGCAGGCTGACCACCGCGTTGTCGACATCGCCCACCGACCGGACACCCTCATCGACGAGGGCACCGCCTTCGCCATAGACCCTCGCAACCTCATCGTTCATGAGCCATCGCGACAGATAGATATCGTGGTACATGGAGTCCAGGATCAGACCCCCACTGACGGCCGGATCGGCAAAGTCGGGAGCCGGGGGATCCATGTCCCCACTCATCCCCCGATACAAGACCGGTTGCCCGATGGCTCCCTCATCGATCCATCGTTTGGCCTCCAGGTGGCCCCTGTCGAAACGCCGGACATGGCCGATCATCAGGCAGACGCCCGCTTCGTCGACCGTCGTCGCAGCCCGTTCGCAATCTTCAAGGGTCAGGGCCAGAGGTTTTTCGCAGAAGATGTGTGCCCCCGATGCCGCGCTCATCTCCACGTTCTCGACGTGAGCCGAGGTCTTGCTGGCGATGATCACCGCATCGAGGTCTTCCGCCTCCAAGAGAGCTGCTGGCGTCGAGTAGACCGCGAGATCGTCACGGATCCGCTTGGCCCGCGCTGTCCTCTCGGGGTTCGATGTCGACACGGCCACGAGCCGAGCACCTTTCACCCGATGCTCGAGATTCTCGGCGTGGGCCAGACCGATCCGGCCCACGCCGATCACGCCTATTCGCAGCTCATCCACCATCGAGGTCCAGTCGCTTCAACCCGCACCCACTCAGTTCGGCTTCACCATGATCTTGCCGTCAGCCCGCTTGGTGGACTTGGCGATCGCTTCCACAGCGTCCTCCAAGTTGTATTTCGCGGTGATGATCGGACTCAGATCGAGTTGACCGGCAGCCACCATCCGGATGACATTGGGAAAGGTCTCGTGACCCGAATGTCCCTGGGCGCCAAAGGCCTGTGCCCGCCGGACCTGAAAGGACTCCAGATACATGGGCACACGCTGCGCTGCGCGTCCGATCTGGACGATCTTGGAATTGATGGCTAGGGCCTTCTCCATTTCGGGGATAGCCAGCTCGGGCACCCCGGCGGCCTCGACGTGAAAGTCGAAACCCGCCCCATTGCTCAACTCCATCATCACCTCGCCGGGGCTCACTTCGCGGGGATCGTAGGCGTAGTCGGCACCGATGGCCCTGGCGAGCTCCAAGCGCTCGGGAGAGATCTCGAAAGCGACGATGGTGCCGGCGCCAGCCGCCTTGGCCAATCCGATGGCGGCCAGGCCGATCGGCCCTGCACCGTAGACATCGACGTAGTGCCCGGGCCTGAAGCCCTGAGCGCGCTCGAACATCGCGTTGTAGGCCACACTCGTCGGCTCGGAGAGTGCCCCAACGGCGAAGGCGAGCTCTTCGTCGCCAAACCGTTCAGCGATGGCATCGATCTTCCAGCAGAACTTCTCGTCCACCGCGAGGTAGTTGGAAAAAGCTCCGGGGATCGTGAAGCCGATCTCCTCCAGATTGCTGCAGTGGTTGGGAAAACCGTTGCGGCACGGGATGCATCGGCCACACCAGATCATCTCTTCCACCGTCACGATGTCTCCCTTTTTCAGGAGCGTCACATCCTTGCCGCTCTCCACCACCTTGCCGGAAAACTCGTGGCCCAGAATGGTGGGGAACTTGGTCAGGCCGGGATAGAGGATGTAGTCCTCATCGTCGGTCTCGTAGAAATGCATGTCCGATCCGCAAACTCCACAAGCTTGAATCTCCAGCACTACCTCGTGGGCGGCGGGCTCCGGATCTGGCCAGGTCCGCACCTCGAGCTTGGGGTGCCGCCAGATGTCGTTGCCGCAGACAGCCTTTCCTGTCTCCTTTTCCCAGTCAGAAACCACGCGAGTAGGCTTCGGTTCCCAAACGGCGTCGAGCACTAGGCCTTTCATGACTTTTTACCCTCCAATGGGTTGGTTGATCAGGGGACTTCTCAGCCCCTGGGATTTGTATGTCTCGACCATCCACAATGCCTTCTCAAACCTTTACCGGTACGGCGTACTTTTCTTGCAGCAGATCGACCACGTCACCGATCTCGCGGCGAAACGGACCCTCCGCCTCCATCTTCAGGCTCGTTACGGCGGCGGCCCAGACCATGGCCTCGGCCGGCGGCAGCTTCAGTCTCTGTGCCGTATAGGACCCCAGACAGGTGTCGCCCCGGCCGCTTCGACCGATGAGATTTTCGGGGTGAAACTCCGTTTCGTAGACCTCCCCATCGGCGAAGACGAGAAGTCCATCGCGATGCGTGAGGACGATCTCGCTGGGACCGCGAGCTGCAAGGGTGCGAGCCGCTGCCTCGATATCGCTCTCGCCGGTCAAGAATCTGGCTTCGACGGCGTCGGCCTTGAGGATGTCGACCAGTGCCAGCACGGCTCTTTCTTCGGGCCATTCACGGTGCTCGAGGCTGCCATCCGGAGCCGCAATGCGGAT